>CAZCIZ010000037.1:0-23357 GCA_964498995.1 uncultured Clostridia bacterium
AGTTTTTGAGAAGGTTCCTTAAATTTATTTAAAGATTCAAAAAATTAAACATTTTTGAGTATTTATCTTTACAATCATCTTTTAATGCCCCTACCCTTTAGGGCTGTTTACAGAGCTTACATAGAGCTTAGAGCTAAGGCATTACTTTAAGGTATGATAACTATTTAGGAAGGACTCAAAGTCAAAGTGCTTAAGCTAGTCAATTAGAGCTTTTACAAGCACCGTCACTTTAGTGATGGGTCACATTAATTGACTCTAAGTCACTTTTGTTCAGTTTCTATAGGAACTTCAATTTTTTGCCCTGGTTTTAATTTTGGATTATCGAGTTCATTTAATTCTCGCAATTCAAAGACAAACTTGCGCGGGTCCATACCTTTGGGCATATATTCTTCAGATATATTCCACAAGGTATCCCCTTCATTAACAATCACTGTTTTGGTATCTTTGGGCTCATTCTCCAAATTTAAAGTTACGAAAGCAAAGCTTGCGTTATCAATAACAAAAGTAACAGCAATTGACAACATACTTACCAGAGCTAGCAATATAATAATTCTTGATATCAAGTTTTTAAATTTTATGCTTACCCTCTTATTTTTACTCTCTGTTTTTTTGTTATTCTCTAAACCTTTATTTTTAGAAACGCTTCTAGCTTTTCTTTTATAATTGTTTTTAAAAGTTTTCATTTTCTTTTCGGTCATAATATATCACCCGCTTTTTTTAGGTTTCAAACTATTGTTCCTATCCTGTGGCTCACTTTATCAAACTTTTGTTCTTGTGTCAATAGAAGATTTAAAACATTTGTTTGCTAATCATATGGTTTTGTGTTATAATTATGACACAAATATGGAAAATATTATTATATCGAGGTGATTTTCTTGTTGACAGAAAGACAAAAACAGATTATTAGGTTTATCGAAGACAATATCAATAAAGTTGGGTATCCACCTTCTGTAAGAGAAATATGTAAAGGTGTAGGTTTAAGTTCAACTTCGACAGTTCATTCCCACCTTACAAAGCTTCAAGAATTGGGATATTTAAGAAGGGATCCAAGTAAACCCAGGGCGTTAGAGGTGACGGGCCCGAGAAAAAAATGGTCGAGCACATTCTTAGAAAGTGAAGAAACTCATCAAACAGATTATCAAAATGAAGGTGAAACTAGTGAAATTCATGAGGAAGACAGTTATAAACGGATTCCTTTGGTCGGACAAGTAACTGCTGGAATGCCTATATTAGCAGAAGAAAACATACAAGGTTACTATCCCCTCCCCTATGATTTCTTACCCGGTAGGGAAGAAGCTTTTATGTTAAGAGTCCAGGGTAACAGTATGATAAATGCAGGTATTTTCGATGGAGATTTGGTGCTAGTCAAAAAACAGGAAAATGCGGATAATGGAGAAATAATTGTGGCATTAATGGAAGACGAGGCTACTGTTAAACGTTTTTATAAAGATAATAGCACTATTAGGTTGGAGCCAGAAAATCCTGCTCATTCAACAATTTACAGTAAAGATGTAAAAATTCTAGGTAAAGTAGTTGGACTCTTTAGAAAGTTTTGATCACATTAATTTATCACAAAAAAACAAATCGCTGGAAAGCCCGGTTTAATATGTTGATAAACACAGGTTTCCAGCGATTATTTTTATACTTAAACATTCTAAGCTTATAAGTCAATCTTAATCTATTGAGCAATTGATGAGCTATTGACTTAAGGGACTTATTGAGACTTTAACTTGAGACTTTAACTTCTCAAGCTCTAAATTTATTTAAGTCAGCTACACTCCCAAGTGGCTATATATTGTAATTTATCATTTCCTATCTGTGGTGGTTTTTCATTAATTAACCAGTTTCCTTCTAACTCTTTCTCTTTTGCTGTTAATTCGAAATGACACATTGCTATTCCCATGTCGATCCTTTGGATCTCAAATCCTAAAGCTTTATTCACTATAGGCGAGGATTCCATAAAAAAATGCCAATACCCATTATCTTTAATAATTCTCCAGGGTTGAATATTTGAAGCCGAAGGTGCCAATCTCACCATTTCTAAGGGAGTAGCGTAATCTTTTGCCCCTATTTCATCTAAGGGGTTATCTATAGTATTATCAAAAAACAACTCATTCCAGGGCTTTCTTTTTTTTGAGCTGGATGCAGCTTTCATCACCCTGTCCACCAAACTTTTATTTTTTTCTGGATAACCCACGGGAGATATAACTGGAATCATCTCGTCACTTTGCATATTAGTCGCTTTATCTAAACCCTTTTTTCTAAAAGTTCCACCTAGCCAGCATGTTCCAAGATCGAGGGAGGTTGCAAAGAGTATCAACTGCTCAAATACATATCCAGCATCTAATAAACTCCTATTATCACTATCTTTGATCAATAATACAATAAAATTTTGTGCTCCTTTAATCACACCATATGTACCTATCCTTCCACCAGTTGTATCTTTAAAAGAATCATTGGTTATGAATTCAAATCTAAGCTTTGAATTAAAAGGGCCATTTAGACTTTTTGAATATTCTTTTAACTCGGCTATTATGGTTTCTGGTAAATATTCAGGTGTGTATGTTCTTATAGAACTTCTTTTTTTAATTATATTCTCTATAGAGTACTTAAAATAACTTTCCTCCATAATTTAACCCTCCTGTATATAAAAGATGTGCAAGATAAACCTTTTAATTAGGCTTGTTAAAGTTATACAACCAAACATAACAGCATCTTTAATTTTGTATTATTGTTTTATTGTTTTCTAATCATTTGAAAAGATAACATAGTTCCAAGTATACTGTGGGTCAAACTCAATCCACCCTGGAAATAAACGATATAAGGCTGTCTTATGGGTGCATCAGCACTTACTTCAAGTGAACTTCCCTGGATAAATGCACCAGCTGCCATGATTATTTTACATTCATATCCAGGCATTTCTTCTGGTACTGGTTTTACATTGGAATCAACTGCTCCAGCTTGTTGCACTCCTTTAACATAATTTATCAGCCTTTTTCTACTCCCCAAATCGGTTGCCTGAATGATATCCCCTCTCTTATCTTCTGGTTGGGGTAGTACATTATAATGCAACCTTTTATAAATTATAGCATTAAAGACTGCACCCTTAAGGGCTTCTCCTACTGTATGAGGGGCAATATATAATCCCTGAATAACGCTCCTATTTGTATTCAAAGTAGCTCCCATATCTCTATCAAGTCCGGGGGCAGTCAACTCCTCCGCTACTTTTTCTACCAAGTCTTCTTTACCAGCAACATAGCCACCGGTAGGAGCTAAGCCACCTCCGGGGTTTTTTATCAAAGATCCTACTACAAGGTCAGCCCCTACTTCACAAGGTTCGTTTTCTTCGACAAATTCTCCATAGCAGTTATCTACCACAACAATGGATTTTGGCGATATCTCTTTTATCGCTTTAATTATTACTTCAATATCTGAATTAGTCAAGGTCTTTCTCCAGGCATATCCTTTAGACTTTTGTATAAAGACCACTTTGGGGTTAAATCTTACCAACTCTACTTTCATTTCTTCCAAATACAAGGCATTAAATTCCTCATCACTTAAGCCTGAAGGGAGGCCCCTTGACATATAAAAATCTATGCCTTGGGTTAGAACAACTGAAACTTCCCTGTAATTTATATCTTTAAAGTTTTTTATTACCTTATTCAAGGTATCATAAGGAGTACCGGTAACGGATAGCAAAGCATCTCCATGTTCCAATAGAGCTTTTAAAGCATCAGATATAGCATGGGTTCCCGATACCCAATAAACACTCACAAGGCTATCTTCTGCACCCATGATATCAGCCATGACTTTGTTCAATAATTCACGACCCAAATCCCCGTAACCATATCCTGTGGTACCGCTAAAATGCTGTTCAGACAAATTATGTTTTTGTAATGATTTGATAACTTTAAGCTGGTTTTTGCCCCTGATTTTATCTATTCCCTCGAACTGTGGTTGCAATGCATTATACATATTTTGACCATATTCTGCTACATCATTTTCAAGGTTCCATAACTCCTTCATTGTGTTGAAATCCACTAAGTATCACCTCAATAATTTTATTTATTATCTTCTAGAGTTTCTAAATCTTCTGTGCAAATATATAACAGATCATCTCTGTTAATCTCAATTTTATTCATCAATCTCACTGCCTGTCGCCTTAATGAAGCTTCCACCATATTTCTTACAAGCCTAGCGTTGGAAAAGTTCAATCTTCCCTTTAATTTTCTATCTGCTAGAATTAGTTTTAACTTTTCTCTAGCATCATTCAGAAGGAAGTATTCTCTGCTTTCAAACATGTTTTCAGCTATCTCGAACAATTCTTCCCTGCTATAGTCTGGAAATTCTATTTTGATTGGAAATCTACCATCAAGTCCAGGATTGGATGCTAGAAAGAATTCCATTTCATCCCTGTAACCGGCAAGGATCACCACCAGGTCATCTTTATTATCTTCCATAGCCTTAACCATGGTGTCTATAGCTTCCCTACCAAAATCGCTCTCCCCTCCCCTGGCAAGAGAGTAAGCTTCATCTACAAACAGAATACCTCCAACTGCTTCGTTAATCTGGGATTTAGTTTTTTGTGCAGTGTGTCCAATATACTCTCCAACTAAATCTGCTCTTTCCACTTCTAGTAGATGACCTTTAGACAGGTAGGAAAGTTTAGAGAAAATCTTACCTAGAATTCTAGCAACAGTTGTTTTGCCAGTACCAGGATTACCTTTTTTGAACCTGGTTAAAAATATAATTACATATACAACTGTTGTAAAAAATTATAAGTACCCTTTGAAAATTTTTTAATCAATAAGAATCAATACATTTGTTTAATCTTTTCAGGTCTTCAGGCTTAAAAGAATTATCCAGATTTGATTTGATATCTTCAAAATTTCTAAATGGTTTTTGAATAAACAAACTAGATGCTCTTTTTTTGCCTATACCAGGCAGCGCTTTTAATTCCTCAATACTAGCTTCGTTGATGTTGAATGGATATTTTAACCCGGTAATAGATCTATACCCATGGTCTATAATTTTAACATCCACAAAGCATCCCGGCTCATGTTTGCCGGGAATACCTATTAATATTGGATAGGTTCCCAGTTGTCTACCATAGCTCAGGTTTCCCTCTATTCTTTCTATTAGTACATGAGTAATTATAGTTCCCAGGGGGAAAACTTTTTCAAGCATAGGTTTATTGATGTCCTTATTTATTTTATCCTTATATTGATTAAATTTATATTCGTTGATATTGACCTTTTCAAACCCCGGTACTGGAATTACCTGGCGAATATTAATCCTTCTTAAAAGAAATCCATTGTCAAGGATTGACTTTAAGAATTCATAGTTTAATTGATATGTTTCATCATCTTCTTTTTTTAGCCCGTGCAATAAGTTTATTCCCGGTAAAAGTTTTGGTAGCCCTCCTTCCCTCTCCCCTCCTATTTCATTCATCAATTTAATAGCTTCCATTGTCTCTTCTGGATATGTCCCGATATTATTAGCTTCTAAAACCTTTTTGTCCGTGGATTCAAGACCAAAAGCCGCAGTGTCCCCGGAGGTATTATGGGAAGTTATCACCTTCATTATCTCCTTTGATTCATGTTTGAATCTGGACAAAGTAGCTGGATTAGCATTGTCCATGTGAAGCACAGATAAATCCGGGGCTTTTTCCCTGATCTGGGTGTAAAGTTTTTGAATTATATCGGGATTAGGTTTTAATATCCTATTTTCTTTGATTGCACCGTACATGAATAGGTCAGTTTGAGCACCTATTCTAAAGTATTTATTCCCTGAAAAATATAAAGATTCTACTTCTTTAGCAATATCTTCACTAGAACGGGTATACAAAACCTGTTTCAAAAATTCACTACAAAAACTACAATTATCTGCTCTAAGACATCCCCGATAAGTTTCGATTTCACATACCAGGTTAGGGTAATTGGGGTGCCTGGTAGTAAGAACAGCACCAGTTTTAGCCCACTGGTTTATGTTTTCCAGTATTTCATTTTGGGATAACTTTTTTTCGTTCATATATTCAAAAAGACCTATAGCGCCGGTTTCATCCAAAAAAGCATCTATGCAGTTTTCCAGTCTGGATACAACTTCTTTATTTAAAGTAAGTAAAATTGGGCCACCTAACAAAATCTTTGGTCCCAAATTGTTTTTACCTGTTTCATTATGAAGCTTCAATTTGTCGGCTACCTGCATGATTTCCTTGACTGAAATAGGTTTTCCTCCCATATATTTGCCCGGAACAGTGGTACCTGCTATTATTACAATTAAATCAGCTTTTAACAGCTCCATAAAACTTTCTTGTATATTGGACCGGAGTTTGTCCACCAAATAGTATTCAATATATTCTTCCTTCATTCCGGCATGAAGAAGAGCACCATAAGTATACCTAATATATGGCGAAATATATGGAGGCACTCCCAAACAAGAAGGCTCATCAACATAACCGTCTAACAACACAACTTTTTTATGGTTCATTTTTTAATATTTTCCTCCACTCCTGATTTCAGCAGTTTTTACAAACTTTTTTCTAGAATTATTTTCTAGAATTATTTTCTAGAATTATTTGTTTTTCCCTTGTAATTCTTCCAAAATACAATTTAACTCTGAGTCAATGGTCTGTTCAATGATTTTACCAATATTATCTAATATTTTACTACTTTTTTCACAAGAAATCAAACTAAGATTCTCCCAAATTCTACTTTTGCAGTCATAAACCTTTATTTCAACTTCGACATTATTTTTTTCACAATAGAACACATAACCACCTCAATAATTACTATGAGACAGACATAATTCATATTTCCTTGCTATAATAATTTTAACAAGGAATTTTCTAAAGGATTGGAGGTAAAAAAATAGAAGAAAATAAAAATTCTAACTCCAAGAATGACAAAATTAATGCAATCTACGCCAGGGTTTCTACCCCCGAGCAGGCAAAAGAAGGTTATTCAATAGAGCATCAAATTGATAAGTTAAATTCCTATTTTTATTTCCAGGGGTGGATAAATATCAAAATTTTTGCTGATGAAGGTTATTCAGCAAAAGATTTAGACAGACCCAAGTTACAAGAATTAATTCAGCTTATTAAAGAAGAGAAAGTTGCTCGTGTTGGAACCTTATCAATAGATAGAATGTCTAGGAATATACTTGACATGTTGAATTTTATCGAAATGTGTGAGGAGTATGGTACATCATTTGTTTGTCCTAGCATAAATTTTGACACATCTACTCCAGTCGGTAGTATGGTACTCCATATTTTATCTGCATTTGCTGAATTTCAAAGAAAGATGATAGCGGAGAATGTTAAATCAAACATGGATAATTTAGTAGAAACCAAGGATCGTTACCTCACCCTTCCTCCTTTTGGCTATAGATTAAATAAAAACACTGGGAAATTAGAAATTGTTGAAGAAGAAGCATACTGGATAAGGAAAATGGCTGAAAAATTTTTAGATGGAGAGGGATACAGAAAAATAGCCCGATGGCTAAATGAAAATGAAGTCAAAACCAAAAGAAACAATCCTTGGAGCGCTACTGCAGTAAAAACCATTCTTAAAAACGACATTTATACCGGAGTTACCACCTGGAACCGAAGGTATTACAATAAAAAAGGAAAGATAAAATACAGGGATAAAAGCAAGTGGATAGTTAAGGAGAATACTCATCAAAGAATTCTTGCACCTAAAACCCATGAAAAAATAATTGACCTTATCGAAAAGAACGAATCAATTAATAGACAAAAGAGTAACAATACAAACCAAAAACAAGGACAAAGGGAGAATCCAAGTCATAAATTATCAGGACTTTTGTACTGCAGTTATTGCGGATCTAAACTAACCAGCAGAAAGTACAGTTCTAAAGGGCCAAAGAAAGATAAAAAGATTTTTGTTTGCTCCAACTATCAGAAGAAAGGTAACTGTAGCTTCAACTATATTTTTGTATCTGAAGCTGAAAGTATAGTTTTTGAGATAACATTAAAATTGATTACGAAAGAACTGCAAAAAAAAATACAAGAATTAAAAGAAAGCCTCGATAGCAAAACCAACCTAGATAACCTTGAAATAAACAAAACTTTAACCCAGGCTTATAATAAACAGGTTAAAACCATTGAAGAAAAATTCCAAAGATCAATAAAAGCCTATGAAAATGGAGCCATAGATATTGATGACTTGAAAAAAGCTAAAATCAGGTTGGAAAAAGAGATCCAACAGATAGAAAGAAAATATCTTACTTCGACAAAAATTTTTCACAGGATATTTACAGAGTTATTTCATTACATCGAAGTTAAAGAAGGAAAAATCACAGTATGCAAATTAAATCCTGATAATATAACACTTTAGCAAATTTTATATTTTAAGCCCGGGCATGGTAAAAAGCCCGGGCTTGAAATATGCTAAATCAATAAAATATCCCATAAATATCAGTCCAATAAAGTATCAGTCCAATTTATATAGTTTTAACCTAAAGTAATAAAAGGATTACCTTTAAATATCATATGAAGAGACTGGGGCTCACTTGTCAAGCCTAGTTCTTTCCGTTTATATTGGATTTCAATCAGGGCACATATTTCTTTTATCTTGTCTTTCACCTGGTCTAATCCTACAAGTTCATCCAGTTCTTCCAAAACTTTTTGGAAATGCCTATTGACCCCATCATAATATCTGTTTTTGAAATTCCGGGGGTCATCAGCATATTTACCATTTATTTGGACTTTTACATCTTTCAATCCCAAATCACCCTAAAATGCTATTTTACTCATAATAACTCAACTTTTTAAACAGCTTTCTTCTCTATTTTTCTTTATTCTTCTGAAAAAATATCTACATTCTTAGCAGGTTTTAAAGTTGATATAGCATGTTTGTAGATCATCTGTTGTTTGCCTTCAGATTCAACCATAACTGTAAAATTATCAAAGCTTTTTACCAGGCCACGGATTTGAAACCCATTTACCAGGTAAATTGTTACATTGATCTTATCCTTTCTAACTATGTTTAAAAAATTATCCTGAAGATTAATGCTGGTACCTTTACCCTTTGACAAATTTATCGCCTCCGTATAAAAATTATAATTACTTTTATGTTGTTTTCACCAAAACTAAATCAACTAACTTCCCATGTTTTGCCTTTCACTACCACAACCATTAATGAAAATAACTGATTTATTTTATTGTTTATTGCTAACTAACTAACAACACTTATTCTATATTTTTAAAAATATTCCTGCAACATTATCAATATATCTTTTTCCACCGAATACAAATTTGTCTTGCTTAGATTATACCAATAAATGTTTCCATCTCTTTTGAACCAGCTCAACTGTCTTTTGGCAAATCTTTTTGTTCTTTTCTTGATCAGTCTGATAGATTCTTCTATCGAAATCTCTCCCTGTAAATAGCTTGCAATTTCTTTATACCCAAGAGCCTGAACTGATGTTATACTATTGTCATATCCTTGCTCAAATAATGACTTAACTTCATCCACCAGGCCTTTTTCTATCATATGATCAACCCTTTGTTCTATCTTATTGTATAGTTCATCTCTATTTTTAGTTAGCCCTATCATTATTGTATTACTTAAGTTTTGCTTTTGTGTCTGCTGTTGATACTTAGAAAAAGCTTCCCCGGTTATATATATAACTTCTAGAGCTCTTATAATCCTTTTTACATCATTGGGATGAATTTTTTGAGCAGACTCAGGATCTAGTTGGGATAGTTCCTCATGCAGCTTTTGACTTCCTTTCTCTTCCACTTTCTCCCTTAGTTTTTCCCTAGTATTTAAATCGCGAGGTATGTCTTCTAAAGAATAATCATAAATCAAAGCATTGAGATACAAACCTGTCCCTCCAACAACAATGGGTATGTTAGCTCTTTTTTTGATCTCTAAAAGTTTTGCTTTTGCCAAATCCTTGAATTTAGCCACACTGAATTCTTCATCTGGATTCGTGATATCTATCATATGATGAGATATTTCTTCTCGCACTCGTTTTGGAGGTTTAGCAGTTCCTATGTCCATACCCCTGTAAATTTGCATTGAGTCAGCAGATATGATTTCCCCCTGAATCTTTTTAGCCAGAGAAATCGAAAGTTCGGTTTTCCCTACTGCGGTGGGACCTACTATCACTATAACCGGTTTTTCTTTGTTAATTCTGTCTTCTGAATTCATATTCCTTGACAACCTCTCAGCTTCAAATAATTCGCTTTTACATAATTCTTTTAAAATATTTTTCGATATCTTTTCTAGAAAACCTGATAATTGTAGGTCTACCATGAGGACAGGTATAGGGATTTGATAAGCTTTCTAATTCTAGCATCAATTCTTCAAATTCCTTCTCCGAAATCTTTTGATTAGCCTTGATACTTTTCTTGCAGGCAATAGAAATTAGCAAGTCTTCAAGGCTTGATTTATCAAAGTTTGTTTCTCTAGAATCTTTTCTCATAGCAGATGCCAGGGATGAAATAAAATCCTTTATGAAATTACCATCACATATATCTTTAACTACAAAGGGCACTGCCCTGACTAAAAGGGTATTATGTCCAAAAAATTCTAGTTCTAATCCTAGCTCTTTTAAGTCATCTATATTTTGTTCTACCAACAAAAGCTCAGAGCTATCAAGTTCCAATGTAAAAGGTATTATACTCTGACTGATCACCGGGTTTTCCCTATGCTGCTTTAAATATTTATGATAATTTACTCGTTCATGAGCAGCATGTTGGTCAATAAAGTAAAGGGTTTCATCTTTTTCAAGCAACCAATATGTTTGAAATACCTGACCTAAAATTTTATAATCTTTCATTTGGAGATCAAAAAGCTCAAAGAATGAAGGAGGATGGTCCTGCTCTTTGTCCTTGTCCTGGGGGATATATTCCAATGCATTTTCTTTTACTCCATCCACTTTTGCTTCATCCACTTTTTCTGCTTCTTCCATAAAATCCTTTAGAGACTCGTTCTGGTTGGTTTTAAAAAGATCCTTTTCTGTAGCTTGTTCATCACCTAATGACTCCCTATTTGGTGCTGTATGAATTGAACTTTGGATTGTTCCTTGAGACTTTGCTTCAGGGGACTCATTGAGTCTTTCTTTTTCTTGGCTCTTCTTCCCAGGACTGATCTCAGGGATCAATTCATGTCTTTTCATCGCATTATTAACGCCCTTTTTTAAAATATCCATCACTGGCTGTCTTTTATCAAAACGAAGCTGCATTTTGGCAGGGTGTACGTTTACATCCACTTCTTCATAAGGTAGTTCTAGCTTAATCACTGCGATAGGATAACGTCCCTTGGGAAGAAGCCTTTTATATGCATCTTCAAGGGCATCCGTTAGTAGTTTGCTCCTTATATATCTTCCATTTACAAAAAAAACTTGATAATTTTTTGTCGCCCTTGTAAGCTCTGGTTTTGAAACATAACCGTAAACCCTTATCCGGTCATCTTTATCCTGTAGGGATTCACTGTAATTAACTTCCATCATCTTTTTTACAGTCTGAAAGCCATATATCGAAGCGATAACTTCAAGCAAGTCCCCTTTACCATTTGTCTTCATAATCCTTTTATCATCATTAACTAAAGTAAAACTCACACCGGGGTTTCCAAGAGAAAGTTTGTTGATTATATCTGTAATATGCCCGATTTCATTTTGCTTTTTTCTCAAGAATTTATATCTGGCGGGAGTGTTATAAAATAGATTCATAACCTCTATATCTGTGCCCACAGGAGTACCACAAGACTCTTTGTCGCTCAATTTGCCCGCTTCAAATATAGCCTTTATACCTTCTTCCATCTCTTCCTGCCTGGTTTTAATTTGTACCTTGCTAACGGAAGCAATACTAGAAAGAGCCTCACCCCTAAAACCCAGTGTGCTTATTTTATTAAGATCATATTCTGACCCGATCTTGTTAGTGGCGTGACGATGAAAGGCAAGCTCTATATCATCTGGATGAATACCGCTTCCATCATCTATAACTCTAATCTTTTCAAACCCCGCATCTTTTAAATGTACCTTTATCGTACTGCTATTTGCATCTAAAGAGTTCTCGATCAACTCTTTTATCACAGAAGCAGGGCTCTCAACTACTTCGCCGGCTGCTATTTTATTGGCAATCTCGTTCTCAAGTATCCGGACTCGCATATATGTCTCTCCTTAACAATTTCAACTTGATTTTATGTGCTTTTATTTATATGTGCTTTTATCTAATTGTTCTTTTAAGTAGTAGATGTAATCCAGGGCTTTTTTCGGCGAGAGCTCATCGGGATCTAGATTTTCAAGTATATCCTTTAGTTCGTCCTTTTCGGCAGAATTATCACTTTGATTAATTTCTGCCTCTCCTTCAGCTTGGCCAGCTTGGCTTTTCTCTTCTCGTTTTGCTCCCTCAACATCGGAAACAGGTAGGATAAAAGATAGTTGTTTGGTTTCTAATATATTCAGATGCTCTTTAGCTCTCTTTATCACCTTGGAAGGTAACCCCGCAAGGGAAGCCACCTGGACACCATAGCTTTTATCAATTCCACCTGGTTGAATCTTTCGCAGAAAAATCATTTTATTATTTTTTTCCCTCACAGCAATGGAATAGTTGGTAACTCTGGGATATTCATCAGCAAGCTCTATCAACTCGTGAAAGTGAGTTGCAAATAGTGTCTTAGCAGCAACTCTCTTTTCCTGATGTAAAAATTCAACAACTGCTTTAGCCAAAGCAATCCCGTCAAAAGTACTAGTACCTCGTCCCACCTCATCTAAAATTACCAGACTTTTATCTGTGGCATTATTTAAAATATTCGCCACCTCGTTCATCTCCACCATAAAAGTACTCTGACCTTCTACAAGATCATCACTAGCTCCAACCCTGGTAAAAATCTTATCTACAAGACCTATCTTAGCATATCCTGCTGGAACAAAAGAACCCATCTGAGCCATCAACGTTATCAATGCTACCTGGCGCATGTAGGTGGATTTTCCCGCCATATTTGGCCCAGTTATTATTGCAATTTGGTCTGTTTTATTATCGAGAAAGGTGTCATTGGGAACAAAAGGCTCCTCCCCGCTCACCTGTTCAATGACTGGATGTCTGCCTTCTTTAATTTCTATTTCCGTTGATATATCTATTTCGGGTTTTATATAATCATTTTCCACTGCTACCCTGGTAAGGGATAAAATGCAGTCAAGTTCTGCCAAAAAATCTGCACTTTCTTGAAGCCCTTTTGAATAGCTTGATACTTCTTGTCTCAATTTTTGAAATATATCATATTCTAGTTCTGCCATTTTCTCCTCTGCCCCTAGGATCTTGGACTCATACTCTTTTAGTTCCGGGGTCAAAAAACGTTCAGCATTAACCAATGTCTGTTTTCTGATATAATCCTCGGGAATGTGGTCAAGGTTGGCTTTTGTGACTTCAATATAATAGCCAAAAACTTTGTTGTAACGTACTTTGAGTGACTTAATCCCGGTTCTTTCCCTTTCTTTTGCTTCAAGATTTGCTATCCATTCTTTACCTCCTGAAGCCAACTGCCTAAGTTCATCCAGCTTTTCATCATAGCCATCTCTTATGATACCCCCCTCTTTGATTGTAATAGGAGGTTCAGGTTGAACTGCTTCTTCTAGGAGAGTGACCAGGTCATCAAATAAAATCACTTTATCAGCAAGCTCTTTTAGACCTTTCCATTCACTCCAATGGCTGTTTTCTTGATCATGCTTGTTATGAGCATTATTTTTATCTGACTTAAGCAAAATATCTTTTATCCTGGGAAGTTGTTTTAATGAGTTTTTAAGGGAGATTAAATCTCTAGGAGTTGCCCTATCAAAAACGATTCTACTGAGAACCCTTTCCAAATCATAGACGTTTTTTAACAACTCCCTTAGCTCTTCCCTGGTATAGAAGTCCTCAATAAAAGCTTCAATATATTGGAGCCTGGCTTGAATCTCCTTTTTATCGATTAAGGGCTGCTGGACCCATTTTCTTAATTTCCTTCCTCCCATAGCCGTCATGGTTCTATCAAGAACCCATAATAAAGAGCCATATTTTTTGTTATCCCTAATAGTTTCACATAATTCCAAATTCCTTCTAGTATTTGAGTCCATGTTCAAAAAAGAATCAATAGCATATGGAGTTACCTTTTTAATGTGTTCAAGGCTGTTTTTTTGAGTTTCTTGCAGGTGTTCCATCAGTGCTCCTGCCGCCCTGACAGATAAGTTCATCCCTCCCAGTCCAAAACCCTCAAGGGAATAAGTGTTAAAGTGCTCTAGGAGGATTTTATTAGCATTTGAGCGGTAAAAGATATTGTCAGGCGCTGTAGTAACAAGTATATGCCTGCTTTCTAACTCCTTGCCCAGGGGGGATTGCTTGGTTTTTTCAGTCATTATTACCTCTTTTGGGTCTATTCTGAGAATTTCATCTCTCACCTCGGTATCTGATCTGCGTTCAAATTCAGTTACCATGAACTCTCCCGTTGAAACATCTACCACTGCAACCCCTGCTCCTTCTCGCTGCAGGTACACAGAAGCAAGGTAGTTATTTTCTTTTTCATTCAACATGTTGGAATCCAATACTGTTCCAGGGGTCACTATCTGGGTAACTTCTCTTTTAACAAGGCCCTTGGCTTTTTGAGGATCTTCTACTTGATCACAGATTGCTACTTTATAACCCTTCTCTAGCAAGCGACCAATATACGTTTCACAAGAATGATGGGGAACTCCTGCTAGAGGAATTGGATCATCCTCTCCCGCATCCCTGGTTGTCAAAACTATTTCTAATTCTCTTGCTGCTATTTCAGCATCTTCAAAGAACATCTCATAAAAATCTCCCACCCTAAAAAATAATATGGAGTCGGGATTCTCATTCTTTATATCAAGGAATTGTTGAAGCATAGGGGTGATTTTTTTCTTAGCCATAAACACTTCCCTCCAACAGGTTTTACCCATAAATAACTATTACCTGGATTTGTTACCTGAAAACATGTTCGCTCTTCAAGGTTCCATAGACTGTATAACTTTTGGCTTCAGTAATCTTCACTTCAACTATTTCACCTATAAGCTTCTCCTCAAGGTTGTCCGTAGTAATTTCTGATTCAGGTTTAAAATGCACAATCTTATTTGTTCTGGTCCTACCTGTCAATATTTCAGGGTTGCTTTTACTTCTTCCTTCCACCAACACCTTATAACTACGTCCATTCATCTTCTGATTAATTTCCAGGGCAATATCTTGTTGTTCATGGATAAGTCTTTGAATCCTTTCCTTTTTCACTTTTTCATCAACTTGTCCTTCCATTTCCGCAGCGGGAGTTCCTTTTCGCTTGGAATAGACAAAGGTATAAGCGTTGTCAAATCTAACTTTTTTAACCAAATCCATTGTATCTTCAAAATCCTTTTCATCCTCACCCGGAAAACCTACCATAATATCAGTAGTTATACTCACTTCACTAATCTTATCCCTAATCTTATCGATTAACTCCATGTACTCTTCTTTTGAGTAGCCCCGGTTCATCTTTTCTAGTATCTTATTACTTCCCGCCTGGATGGGTAGGTGGATGTGTTCACAAACCTTTTTAGCACCAGCCAAAAACTCTATAAGTTCTTCATCAAAATCCCTGGGATGACTTGTCATAAACCTTAACCTCTCTATACCTTCTATATCATCAAGCCTGCGCAAAAGACTTGTAAATCCCCCTTTTAAACCAAAATCTTTACCATAACTATTCACGTTTTGTCCCAGGAGGGTAATCTCTTTGAATCCTTCTTTAGCCAACTGTTTAACTTCTGTTTCAATATCCTCCATATTCCTGCTTCGCTCCCTGCCCCTCACATAAGGGACAATACAATAACTACAAAAGTTATTGCAGCCATACATAATCACCACCCAGGCCTTTAGACCGCTAGATCTAAGCTTGGGCATTTCTTCTACTATGTCTGATTCTTTTTCCCAAACATCAAAAACCCTTTTCCCATCTTCAAGAACTTGTTGAAACAGATAGGGAAAATAGTGCAGGTTATGGGTCCCAAACACAAGATCTACATGGTGAAAATCCCTTTTTATCTTTTGGGCCATCCATTCTTGCTGCACCATACAACCACAGACACCGATGACCATTTCTGGATTATTTTCTTTAAGTTCTTTCAATGTTCCTATTTTAGCAAGAACTTTATGTTCAGCTTTTTCTCTGACAGCACACGTGTTCAACAAGAGTACATCCGCTTCTTCTTGAGAGCCGGTTTCCTCATAACCCATTTCAACAAGCATTCCTTTTAATATCTCGCTATCATGCTCGTTCATTTGACAGCCGAAAACTTCAATATGGAACTGTTTTCTTTCATTGCCATTAACACTATCAACACTATTAACTTGTTTATTTACACGGGTTTCATGATTTTGCTTCAATTCAGAACCCCTTCCTAGTCTTTATCTTTAATCTTTTTACCATTGTATTTTTGTATTTTCTAAAAAAGCTGCAAATTTTCCTCCTTAAAGTCTTGTCAAAGTTTTATCCTAATTATCTCTCTCAAAGGCTTGTTCTACCATATCACTCTTTTTTAGTGAAGTAAAGATAAGCATAGCTTTATGCCTTTAAATCGAGTTTTATTTTTCTTTTGCTTTTGCTTTTTCAAAATCTTCTTTGTTATCGATATCGAATAAAATTTCTGGGTCATCCACTTCCATATAACCTACATCAGCTTTTTTAATTAGCTTTTTTCCGCCTTCGTCGCCTGACAATCTAAGTAGCTTAGGGAACATACTTTGATCAAAAATTGTTGGGTTTCCCCTTTTATCGTTGAATACTGGGATGACAACTTCATAGGATGTATTCTCAAAGTATTCAACTATGGAATTAATGGTATCAATCTTTATAAAGGGTTGGTCAGCAAGATAAAATAAAGCCCCCTCTGACTTTTTATCAACTTTTCTTAGTCCCGTAGTCAAAGAATGGGCCTGGCCATAACTATAGTACGGTGCATAAACATATTTTACAGGCATTTCTTTTCCCTTTTTCTCGGGTTCATTCTTTTTTCTTTCGTTATAAAGTTTTTCTAAAACATCATTCAATCTTTTTTCAATCATTACTGCCTGCCAACCGAGAACAACTATGACTTCACTAACATTGGAGTTCAATAACCGGTAAAATGAATACTCTATTACTGTACCGGCTTCTAATTCTGCTAATAATTTATTGTCTTCAAACCGTCTAGACATACCTGCAGCTAATAATATTCCTGAAATCATCGATCCACACTCCTAATCATTTTCGAATCTATTTTCAATATTTATATTGCTTAAATCACTACAATAATTAAGTTTTCACTATGATATAATTCTTATTCAAACCATTTGCCAATTACAAAAACCTGACCACCTCAATTAGCAGCAGCCAGGTTGTCATCATCCTCTTTTTAAAATCATTAAAATCACCTGAATTACTTAGCTACCGTTTTATACAACCACCCTCAGGACTTCTTTCAAGGAAGTTTCCCCGTCTCGTACCTTCATGAATCCGTGCTGTTTCATGGTAGTCATTCCTTCTTTCTTAGCCTGGTTCGATATTTCTCGTGTTGATGCTTTTTCAATGGTCATCCTGGCTATTTCATCGGAAGCTACAAGAATTTCAAAGACTCCAGCTCTTCCTTTGTATCCTGTCTGACCACAACTGTCACAACCTTCATTCCGGTATAGTTGAATTGTTTCTTCATCTTCTCCCATGGGAAAGTCTGGTGCTCTTTTCATGAGTTCATCTCTAGAAATTTCATAATAAACCTTGCAGTTATTACACAGCTTTCTTACCAGGCGCTGTCCGATAACACATGCCAAGGATGATGCAGTCAAGTAAGGTTCTATCCCCATATCATTCATCCTAGACACTGCTCCTGCTGCTTCGTTGGTATGGAGGGATGATAGAACTAGATGCCCGGTCAAAGATGTTTCCACGGATATTTTTGCTGTTTCAATATCCCTGATCTCACCTACTAGAGCTATATCAGGGTCATTTCTCAACATAGATCTAAGGCCCGAAGCAAAGGTTAGGCCGGCCTGTTCATTTACCTGCATTTGATTGATTCCATCTATCCTTCTCTCTATTGGATCTTCTAGAGTTAATATATGCTTATTTATATCATTGAGATGGTTCAATACAGCGTACAAGGTGGTACTTTTTCCGCTACCTGTTGGTCCAGTAGCTAGTATGAATCCATAGGGCTGCTCCAGTACCCTGTATAGCTTCTCCAGTTCTCTTGAAGGAATCCCTAATTCTTCCAGGGCAAATACTCCCACAGATCTATCTAGGATTCTTAGAGTAATTTTCTCTCCGTAAGCTGTAGGCAACGAAGCAGCTCTAACATCTATAGTCCTATTTTCCACCTTAAGGGTTATTCTTCCATCTTGAGGAACTCTCTTTTCGGCAATATCCATATTGCTCATGACCTTAACCCTTGATACTACAGAAGGATGCATTTTTCTTGGTGGATTCATGACTTCATGAAGCACACCATCAATTCTAAATCTAACTCTGAATCCTTTTTCCTGGGGTTCTAAATGTATATCACTGGCACCTTGGCGCACAGCCCTTGTAAACACCAGGTTTACGAATTTAACCGCCGGTCTATCATCATCACTTTCTTCCTCAGCTGTAATCACTTCTTCATTAGATTCTTCTTCAGAGGCTTCTTCAACTTCACCTTCTTTTTGATCCATGTCTATCATGGCATATCTTTCAATAGTAACTTTTAGTTGGCTATCGGTTACTATTACAGGCTTGATTTCGTAACCGGTTAGGATCCTAAGGTCATCTATAGAAATTATGTTACTAGGCTGAGCCATAGCTAATACCAGTTTGTTGTTTTCAAATCCAATTGGAAAAGCCTCATATTTTTGTATTTGTGAAGCATTTAATATTTTGGTAGCAGATTCATCAATGAGATAATCTTGTAGAGAGACAAAAGGAACCCCTGCCTGAGCAGCAACAGCCCTGGTAATGGCTTCCTCACTTGTGTATCCAAGCTCCACCAAAACCTGACCTAAATATTTTTTTTCATTAGAGTTTTTTTGCTTTTCCAGGGCATCAGACAACTGTTCCTCAGTCAATTCTCCCATCTCAATCAAAAAATCAGTAAAATAGTTAATCTTTTTGGAAGACAAACAACTTCCCTCCAGTTAAAATTTAAAAGTTAAAAATTGTATTTAATCAAATGTTAATCTTTTATAAAAGCGCTTAAATATAAATCCGCCCTGATTGTAGAACCAGCTCCACCTTCATAAATATCTATCTCATCAATCCTAAATGCTCTTGAACCTTCCTCAAGGTCATTTATAAAATCCACCAGGGCTAAGAATCTACCTTCATATGCTAGATGAAGAGACTTCTCAATATATTCTTCTTTTGAATCCCTGTCGATAAAGTTCATATCTGTGATCTCTCCTCCCGTGAACATGGCTTCATTGATCTGGCTCATCAGGATCCCATCTCTAAACTCAAGGGGCACGGCCCTTTGATACTTATGCAATTGTTCTTTTAAAACAGGTTCTTTTTCTCTTAACTGCTTCAATTCTTCAAGTTGAGTTTCTTCCTGAATCAAGTTGTCCTTTTCTTCATTCAGGACTGCTCTCTTTTCCTCAAGATCTTGATACTGCAGATAACATAAATAGGATAAAGCCAAAATAACAAGACCACTTGCCACCAGGAGCATTACCCTTTTTACCGTTGCCGGGATTTTCTTATTTATATTTCTAAGATTGGTGGTTGCTAAACTAAACTTCATTCCTCTATCCCCTCTCTCTTTAGGGGATTACTATACTCTTCGGTTAATATCTCAGCAGTTAAAAAAAATTCTACTACTTGTCTGTCATCTATTGTGGTCCTATTAGAATAACTCAATTCTACACTTTGTAATGTCGGCATTCTTTCCAATTCATTAACACAGCTGGCAAGTTTGCCATGATTTATAGCATAACCGTACATGGATAACTCACCTTTTCCTACATCTTCCTCATCTTGATCATTATTCTCCTCATTTTCACTATTTTCATGGTCATTACTTAAATATAATTCCGTAAGCCAAACTTCATTAGAAGTACTCCTGGCTACGCTTGCCAGGGCCAACCCCCAGTCGGGTACATTTCCCATGGAAGCTTCTAGCACCTGTTCATATTCGATAACTTTAGTTTCCAGCTCTCTATAAGGCTTTAACTCAGAGATATGTTTTTGAACCAAATCACGCTCAGATGTAATTTTGTCGAGTTCTGCATCTACACTCGATATAGAAAAACTCAAAAAAGCATATACACCTGAAAAAGCAAGTAAAACCACAAAGCCAAACAGTATCCCAGCCATAACTTGTTTTCTTTTGCGATGAGATTCTTTTATTTCAGGAGGTAGAAGGCTTATTGATTTCAATATTTTTATACCTCCAATCCTTCATATCCCAAAGATAAGCACAAGGAATACTCGCCGGGGTTAAAATCCTTTATCACTTTATTTTCTATATTCAAAACATAAAAAGGATCTATTACTTCTACTCCTACATCTAATCGGTTTTTTATCGAATACTTTAGATTTATATCATCAGTCTTATGTCCACATAGAAGCACTTTTTCTACCGATTTTAAACCTTTCTCTTTGGACTGATAAAAATCCACAGATACCCTGATGTTGTTAACCAGGTTTTTTTTCCAATCGTCCATTTCTACTGAGTCTGCTGAGTCTATTGAGTCTGATTTCTGCAATTTCTCACCCAAATCGCTTTTCTCTTCTTCAGCTAGGAATTGAACAATTTCTTGATCTGACTCTAGATTTGCATCCATATTCGCATCATCAACAATCTCCGTACCCTCAGTATCCTCAGTATCCTCAGTAATCTTTGAAAAGTCTTCAGGCTCTTCGATTATTTCAACATTCAAATCTTCATCCTCCACTGCGGCAACTTCATTGGCACCTATAAGATTACCTTCAGCACCAGGCTCTACAGTTTCTACAGTTTCGAGGGTTTCATTATTATCATCATTATAATTATCATTGTTTTCATTTTCCTCATCATTTTCCTCATTACTTTCTTCATTATCATTATCAGTATCAGTATCAGTATCAGATTCTTCATAGGGGGTAGGCATCATCCTTGCCAACCTTGGATTTCCCTTTTCAGCGATCAATAAATTGCTGATCCCGTATGAAATGTTAGTTATTGCAATAACTTTTTCGGCATTCTGTAGATCTATTAACTTTAACAAACTAAGAGGTAGAACTTCTATCTCTAAAGGATTCAAGCCGGCATAATCCACAGCATTGATAAAACCATTAATCATCTCCCTTTTACCAGCTACCATCAATACATCCCACATCTTTGTTTCCTCATCAATCTTTTCACCAATAACAGAATAATCAAATATGACAGAATTATCATTTATATCAAAAGGCATGTATTCATTTGCCTGATATTTTATCATGTTGTGAAGCTTTGATTTCTCCACCCCGGGAAAGGAAGCAAATCTTACAATTACATTTTGATTCGCTAAACCAAGGACCACATCATTGCTTTTAAAACCGAATTCACGCCACATATTTACCAGGGTTGCACCTACTGCTTCATGATCTTTAACTATTCCTTCGAAGACTAAACCAGCCGGAAGCAAGGATTTCCCTATATTAACCAGGTCAATATTTCCTCTTTTTTCTCTTAATTCTGCAGCTTTGATCTCATAGTCATTTATTTCCAACCCTATAACCTTTTTGCTGCCAAATATTCCTTTTATCATCTAATAAAACTCCTTAAGCAAACATTAAACATTAATATTAGAGATCATAACCGAACAATTATTCAAATCCTGCCTGAACTAGATCATCATTCACTAACATCTGTTTCCAGGCTTTCATGGCTCTTATCTTGGCCAGCATAACTATCCAACTTTTCTTCTATATTATCATACATCCCTGCATCACAAGCCTCCATCAAAAAGCCTCCCTTAGGCAAACTCCACAATGGTAGTAAACATTGGCAGATAAAGAGCGATAACAATGGAGCCAACTACTAAACCTACAAATACAAGCATAAAAGGCTCAAGCATAGCAGTTAAACCTTTGGTCAGTGCATCGACTTCTTTTTCATAGAAATCCGCTATCCGATCCAAAAGTGATGACAACTGACCGCTCTCTTCTCCTATGGAAATCATCTGAATAACCATGGGAGGAAAAAGAGCACTTTCAGCCAGGGGATCAGCAATATTACTTCCTTCTTGGATCTGCTCCTTGGCTGCATCTACATGATCTTCTAAAATCTGATTTCCCGTTGCCTGACTTGCACTTTCTAAAGCTTGGAGAACAGGAAGTCCTCCAGTCAAAAGAGTAGATAAAGTTCTAGAAAACCTGGTAATCAAGGCTTTTTGAAACAAGCTGCCAAACACTGGTAATCTAAGTTTTAGCCTGCTAAAAATCTGCTGTCCCATACTAGATCTATAAAAAGTTCTCAAGCTAAAATAAGCTATCACAAAAAACAATATCCATAAATACCAAAAATGTATGATTGAGTCCGAAATCATGATGACTATTTGTGTAGGAAGGGGTAGTGCCACATCATCTGGGAACATCTCCACAAAGATGGGAACCACAAATACCATCATGGCGATCAAGATCACAAAGGCAAAAAGCACTACCATAGCTGGATAAAAAGTTGCAGAGCGGATATTATCCTGAAGTTCCTTGTCTTTATCCAATTGATTGGATAATCTGGTAAGGGCCTGTTCTAGATTACCTCCCACCTCTCCCGAATTGATCATCCCTATATATAATTTGCTAAAAACACCGGGATGGCGAGCCAAGGAATCTGAAAAGCTTGTACCAGACTCAACGCTATCAGCCACATCTTCAACGGTTTCTCTCAAAGTAGAGTTACTGATCTGCTTGCTCAAGGTGTTAAGGGCCCGCGCTAAAGGAATACCGGCCTCCAACATTGAAGCCAACTGCCTGCTAAAGATGCTTATATCACCTAGCTTAACTTTTTTTCTCAGCTTAAAGCCACTTCTCAGTCCGGCAAACAAGCCAGGACCCGAAGCTTTTATCTCAGTGACAAAGTAACCCATACCTCTCAATCTTTCCACGGCTTCAGATTCAGTCTCTGCTTCAATATTTCCGGTGGAAACAGTGCCACTATTGTCAACTACTTCATAATTATAATTTGCCATCCTACTTAACCCCTTTAGAGCCTTAATAAAACCTAATTGCTTACTAACTTTTCATGTTTTGGGTTTTCACACCACAACCAGTAATGAAAATAACTGTTTTATTTTATTGCTGCAGTATATGGAGATTAGTTTTAAGTTTTTATTACATCTTCCCTGCCTTACCAGCCAAGGTACACGAAGTTTAATAAGTAAACCTTCCTTTGGGATT
>CAZCIZ010000038.1:0-22459 GCA_964498995.1 uncultured Clostridia bacterium
ATGTATTAATAATAAAAACTTAAAACTTATCTCCATATACTGCTGCAATAAAATAAATCAGTTATTTTCATTACTGGTTAGTAGAAAAATAATAACCATTTTCTAATTTAATGGAGGTTGTCAAATATGGAGATCTCAGCCTGGTTAATAGCACAAATTTTAATAATAGGTGTATTGATAAGTCTCGTTCTAACGCCTGCAGCAAAAAAACTTTCTTTTATCATTGGGGCAGTGGATGAACCTGGAGATAGGAAAGTACATAAGAAAAAAATGCCTCGACTTGGTGGAGTGGCGATTTTTATCAGCTTTGTAGTTAGCCTGTTAATATTTCTACCCCTGAGAGAAATGGATTCACTTTTGGGGTTGCTTTTGGGTGGGCTGATAATTTTAGTTATTGGAATCATAGATGATATATATTGTATAAGACCAGTATATAAGCTTGCAGGCCAGATCTTTGCGGCTTTGGTATTCGTTGGTTTTGGTAGTCAAGTTATCTATTTATCCACACCTTTTGAAGGTATGGTGTACTTAGGAGTATTGAGCGTTCCAGTTACAGTTTTTTGGCTTGTAGGTGTAAGTAACGCCGTTAATCTTATAGATGGACTTGATGGACTAGCTGCTGGGGTAACAGGAATTGCCTTGTTGATATTTGCTTTTGTAGCTTTTAAAACCGGACAGCCTTTAATAGTACTTATAAGCATAGCATTATTTGCGTCTGTGCTGGGATTTTTCCCATATAATTTCTATCCTGCCAAGATATTTTTAGGTGACTGCGGTGCAATGCTCCTTGGCTTTATCGTGGCAGGTATCTCTGTGATGGGGCTTCTTAAAAGTGTTACCCTGTTTACATTTTTAGTTCCTGTACTTATTCTCGGGGTACCTATATTTGATACCTGTTTTGCCATAGTACGTCGCTTTAAGTGCCATAAGCCCATCTTTCAAGCCGACGGTGATCATCTTCACCATAGATTGCTAAAATCAGGACTTAGCCATAAACAAACGGTTCTGTTTATATACATGTTGAGCGCAGGCCTGGGTCTAGGCGCGATACTTTTTGTCACCAATGGTTATTATTAACCTTCGGCTTAGTATTGATTAACAATTTTCGCTATATTAATTAAAGGCTCTGTTATATATCAACAACTAACTTTAACGTAGACAGAGCCTAATAAAAAATACAAAATGATCTAGCAAATTATTGCAATTTGTTTTATAATTAAAAGTAAGGCTATCGCATAACAGCCCCTGTTTTAAAACTTCTTTATAATCATTCTTTATGATCACCCTAGGAGATGAAGAAAACCTTAAGGATTTCTTTGATCATGACTTCATGTTTTTTCGATGCGAAATGACCTTTTATTCCCCTATTCTAATGTTCGTATTGACATTTTATTTCATAGAAATGATGGCTTTGGAGGTATTATTTTGAAAATAAAACATAATATTATTCAAAAAGGCATATTGTTTTTTTATGTGATGCTAATGTGTATGTTTATAATACCCCAGATCATAGAAGCTGGTAGCGAAAGTGGGTGGCCGATAACAAAATGGAGGGACACCTCTGGACCAGCAGGAGGGAAAGTAACGTCAATAGATATCGACCCTAACGACTATGAGAGGATTTTGGCAACAACTCCTTGGGGTTTATTTAAAAGTAGCGATAGGGGCGAAAATTGGTACAGCTATGGGTTTTCTCACCAATCCCTTAATGAAGTTAAGTTCAATCCCAATGAACCAGGGGTTGTTTTTATAGGTACTGAAGACGGGCTGTACTTATCAAATAATTACGGGGATGATTGGAGTTACAAGAGCGCCCTGGGAAACCAGGAAATAAACTCTATTTCTTTTACGACAGTGGATAAGAATCTTGTGGTTGTAGGTTCAGAAAGGGGCATTTATTTTTCTGAAAATAAAGGGGAAACCTTTACCAAGGCTAAGACCACGGATAGCCCGGTTACAGATGTGAAAATTTTTAGCCTTGATCCTTCTAGAATTTATGCTGGCACAGAAGAAGGGCTTTGGATCACTACCGATAAGGGCGAATCTTGGAGAAATATAGGAGAGAATCTTCCTGGCAGGGTACTCTCTATTGAAGTTAATCCTTTTGATAATAATCTGGTTTTTGTAGGGACCTCATACGGCATTTATAGAACTGCTAATGCTGGAGTTGATACCCCCAGATGGAGCTCTACAGGAGCTCTAGGAGCAAATGTCAGGGACATTTGGTTAGATATAACAAATCCCAGCCAGATGTTAGCCGGCAGCTCTGAAGCAGGAATGATGAGATCCATAGATTCTGGTGAAAACTGGATGACTCCGACAGAAAACCTCTCAGATGTAGATATAATGGATATTTTATATCATCCTGGTGGTGGGGGTGAGGTCTATGCTGCTACCGCTGATAATGGAGTTATCAGAATCGAATCGGGCTTTGAAACCTATAATTATATCAATGAAGGGTTGAGCGCCCATATTAAAGATGTTGTGGCTTCCAACCAAAATGCGGACCATCTCATGGCCAGTACCGATAATGGCTTGTACGTTAGCGAGGACAGAGGTAAAGATTGGGAAAGGGTGTTTGAAGACACCCCTTTAGAAATGTACTTATTTGATTACGAATTGGATTTGGATTTAGTGGAAAAAGAAGAAAGCATAGAAAATAGTGAAGGGGAAGTATTATATCTGCTAAAAGATAATCGATTGTTATATACTTTTGATTGGGGAGGAGAATGGGAAGAAATACCCTTGGATGATTTAAATGCAGAACTGACTGATTTAAGTGTAAATCCAATCAACCCTACCCAACCCTGGATAGGTACTGATAACGGTATTTACAGCTATAGTGATGCTGATGGGAATTTAGAACTTGTAGGCTTTGAAGGTGGACATGTATCTAGCATGGACATAGGCTACTCATATAGAAATGAGGAGCTTGTAATCTACCTGGCAAGTCATAATGAGCTTTATAAAAGTATGGACTCAGGGGAAAGCTTTGAAGAATTCGATGGGATAGATGAAGACATAGCCCCGACCGAAATTGAAGTTAACCCCATTGATCCTGATGAACTGTGGATTGGCACCTACAGTCAAGGTATTTTTTACTCTGATGATGGAGGGGACAATCTAAAGACCAGAAATGATGGTCTTATGCCAACAGATCGGGATAGATATGTTCCTACTGTCCACACAATAGAACAGAAACCAGGAATGCCCGGAAATTTATTTGTTGGTTTGGAGAGCGGCGTGTTTTTTACCAATGACAAGGGTGAAAATTGGGAAAAAGTGGAAGGACTTGACTTTCCTATCAATCAGCTAGCCGTTCACTTTAACCATCCTACCCATCTCTATGTGGGTAGTGAACAAGGGGTAGTCAAATTTGAATCCTATGAAATTCCATATCTTGGTTGGGAAGAGGATGAGTATTATGATCTTTATGACCCAAAGGTGTACAGGTTGCAGGAGAATTTCAGATTGCAAAACGAAGTAGGTAATCAAGTGGAAGGTTTGATGTTTAAGACACCTTCTGTGGTAGAACATGGGAAATACCAGTTTCTTTATGATAGCTCTTTTTATCCCTTGCCTGCAGAAATAGAAGGTAGTCAAGAAACCTTGCCGGGGAATGAAAAGCTCATATTTGAACATGAGTTGTTGTCTCCCGGCGAAACTTGGGAAATTACTGCAGAAAATTTAGTCGTCAGCTTTGGGATTGAATTTGATACCGATAGGATGTCGCCTTTATCTTATGATGAAGACTCGGAAACTTACCAAACCTACACCTCCCCTAGTTTGATGAGTGACCCAACTGAGCCAGCAATAAAGGAAAAAGCCGAAGAGATTGTAGGAACCGAAGAAAATCCTTTAGAAAAAGCAAAGCTTATCTTTAGTTGGGTGCAGGACCATATGGAATATGTTCCCCCAGGCAATGTTGGGGCAAAAGAAGCCCTAGAAACAGGGGAAGGAGTGTGCGCTGACTATTCTGATCTATTTGTAGCCCTTTCTAGAGCTAATGGTATTCCAGCAAGAAGGCTTTCAGGCTACTATCAATCAGGAGAAGTTGGAGGTCAATTTCATGCCTGGGCAGAGTTCTATCTGGAAGGTTACGGGTGGATCCCAGTAGAAGCAACTTTTGAAGATGATGAAGAACTAGGATATTTTGGCAGGCTTGATCCCAACCATGTATTTATGTCTTGGGATGTAGTGAGGCAAGAATACAGCGAGCCCTTGAGTTTTGAAGAAGAGTTCGAAATTGAAGAAGTTGATATGAGTGACAAAGGCTGGGAGATAGAAGAAAACTTTGAATACAGCGAGCACGAATATGAACCGGACTTAATGCCCCCTGATATTGCTGAGGATGAAAACAAAGATAACTATATTTATCTGGTTATAGGTAGAGATCAGTTTTATTTGAACGATGAATTTATGGAATTGGAAGCGCCACCCTATATAAAAAATGATCGAACCATGGTTCCTCTGAGAATGATTGCTGAGTCTTTGGGCTCTGAAGTGAACTTTTACGAAGAAGATAGAGAAATTGAATTAGTCCATGAAGGCAAAGAGTTAATCCTGACCTTGGATGATGATGTGGCAAAACTTGATGGAGAAGAAGTCTCACTAGACGTTAAACCTGAAATACAGAACGATCGGACCATGGTTCCCTTGAGATTTATCAATGAAACCTTTGGCGCTGAAGTTGACTATAAGGGAGAGACAGCGGAAATTTTTGTTTATTTTGACGAAGAGTAAATCTCATAATTCCACTACAAGGCTCAACAGATACGGGGTTATAAATAATTCAATCACCGCAGCTATTAAAAGCAAAATTATGATTAAAGGCAGGTTTCTTAGGACGAGGTAGAAATTGTTCTTTAAATTTGTCAATCGAGATTTATAGCGGGGTTTAATCAATTCCACCCCTATCTTAAGACCAAAGCCTCCACTGATGATAACGGCTGGAATTTCAAAGACTCCATGAGGAGCTATGGCAAGGATATAAGTGAAGGGACTGATACCATCCAAAGTCGAGATCACTCCCAGGGCACCTATGGCTCCTCCATTCATGGCCAGACCAAAGAAAGTAGGTAGAGCCAGGATTAGTCCTCCGAAAATAAATATCATAGAGGCTCTAAAATTATTCAGAAATAGCTTCCAGGTTCCAATCAGGGGGTCAGCTGCAAAGATCTGATCTCCTAACTCTTGTATATCCCTAAAAAACTGCGAGAAAAAGCCGGTTACACTTGCTGGATATATCATGGCAAAAATAGCGGCCAAAATCAAAGCTCCAAAAAAAATAATAGTGGAAGCTAAGATATAAATCTTATTATCGCGCAAATCCGTTACATGGATCATCCATTGAAGCCTCCTTGATATATTTCTATACTAACCAGTAATGAAAATAACTGATTTATTTCACTGCAGCAGTATATGGAGATACGTTTTAAGTTCTTATTATTAAGCGTTTTGATCATCCATCTGATACACAAATGCAAGGACTTCGGCTACAGCTTGATAAAGCTCCAGAGGGATATTATCCCCTATTTCTAGATCTTCTAAGCTTTCCGCCAGGTGTTCATCTTCATAGATGTGAATTCCTTCAGATTTTGCCACCTCTATTATCTTTTCTGCCACCTTACCCTTTCCTGAAGCAAGTACTTTAGGGGCAGCATCCTCATTTTCACTATATCCCAGAGCAATTGCTTTCTTCAAGCCATGTAACTTTTCCTCATTTTTCCCTTGATTATCTTTCAACCTGAACACCCACCTAACCAACTATTTATTTACCAACTTTCCATGTTTTGCCTTGCCAGCCAAGGACCACGAAGTTTAATAAGTAAACTTTTTGGATTTTCTCTTAAATTGCTTGCTAAATACCATAAGCGAACTTTTGATTTGGACGATTTTGCAAATCCTTGTGAGCGTTGGTATTTAGCAAGCAATCTATCAATAAAACACAAGTCTTTACGATTAAACTTCGTGTACCCCATTCGTAGATGTATTAATAAAAACTTTGTAGTATCGGAATATACTGCAGCAGTGAAATTAAAGTATATTTTCTTACTAAACTAAGCCTTGAAATCCAAGGTGCCAAAAGGGTTGTAGAGGGTTTTAAGCAATTTTCTGGCCTTGGAGATAGAATCAATGGTGGTTTTTTCAAAATCCACCTTAGCTATTTGGATTTTTTTCATGCTTTTACGATCTTTTAGAATCGAAATATTGGCTTTTAAAAGCTTTAGAGCACTGTCACTGTCTATATTAAACTTTAGTGATAATACCGGTGGGGTATAAAAAAGCCTTACCACCATGGGTCCAAGGTTTGGGGGATTAAGAAATAACCCCAGGTTGTAAATACTACTGTACCCTTTGCCTTTTGACTTTTTGTCGTGCTTAATATACCTTCTAGCAAGGGAAAATTCAACGGGTCTTTTCCCTCCGGAAAAATCTAAGAAAAAGATTCCCCAAAATAATGGCTGTTTTTCATTGGAATTTTTAATATTTAGCTTTTGAAATAAGGTTACTAAGTTGAATAAATCTTGTTCATTATTGCCTCTATCTGTAAGAAGAGAAATAAACCTGTCTAAAGCTTTGCTGGCATCATGTCCATTTAAAAACAGGTTAAATATCTCTCTCGCCTGGTTACCATCTATTCCTCCCTGCTCGCCACCACTGCTTTGGCTTAAAGCTCCTCCTCCTAGAAAGTTCAACGTCAAAATATCTGCAATTACATTCCCTCTAGTTCCTGTTCCTGTATCCAAACTGTTGGAAGTATCAAATCCACCCAAAAACATATGATCTAGCCCCGAGGGCATCATTATATCCGCAGCTGAAGGCAAAAAATTCATAGCTGCCCCAATGTTTTGATTACTTATGGTCAAATTTTGAGTCAAAAGCCAGACCACCGCCCTGATTTGATTTAGACTGAAGTTTTCTACCAGGGGTGCAAGCCTTGAAATAAATTCCGGGGTGGGGCTATGATTTTGCTCTAAAAAAGCTTGTGCTAGCTCTTTTCCTTTAGACAGACCTTGCAAAGAATTTTTGGAAACAAATTCCTCGGCTTTCATGGCCACCTGTTCTTGGGGGGTAAATGTTTCTATAAGTTTTAAATTTACTGTCCCGTTATTGTCCAAAAAAACCTTACCTTTTATCCAGCTTCCTTCTTCTAAAGGTACCATGGATTTTACTCTAAAGGTATTATTTGATACACTAATAATTACATTTTCCCCGGAAGTTTTTTTGACAAAAGCTGTGACAATACTCGCAGGCCTAAACAGGTTTTTGATCAGAGATGAAGTACTGGTCAACTGGATAGAATTGGCATTTGGATTGATTTGCATTTGCCCTCACACCTCACTTCCCCGGGTGGAATAAAAATCAATAGACAAAAACAGCAGATCAGGTAGAATCATCTCAAAAGTCGAGGTGTTTTAGTTGAATAATTATAACAGCCATAAAGAAGATAAAATAACTATTACCGACAATGATGTGATAAAGTATCTTAAAGAGATTCCTAATATCGAAAAAAGTTATCTGGTCGGTGGTGCCGTTAGAGATATTGTGTTAAAAAAAAATATAAAAGATTATGATCTGGTTGTCCAGCCTGATTTTTTTTCGACTATCTTACAGGGTTTTGTTGACAGTAAAGCATCTGTGTTTTGCCTAGATAAAGCTCGAAATTATTATAGGATTATAACCTATCCGGCTAGAAAAGGCCAAACTCGACTCCAGATAGATATTATCAGTTTAGAAGCCAATGATCTTAAAACAGATCTATCCTATCGAGATTTTACGATTAATGCTATTGCTCTACCTATGAAATATTTTATCACAGGTGAAGTTTATAAGGACAATTTTTTTGATCCATTCAATGGAATGGTACACCTTGACCAAAAATTCCTTGCCCCGGTTTTAAAAAATAAAACTTTTAGGGATGATCCTGCTAGGATTATCAGAGCATTTAGATTTATGAGCCAGGGCTTTCTACCGGTTAAAGGTCTATATAGTATGATAGAACAAGAAAAATCAGGGCTAAAATCAATCCCTTCCGAGAGGATTTTTCAGGAGCTGTTCCCAATTTTAGAAGACGATGAACTAAAAGAAAGACTAGGTGAAACAAAACAAGATTTTATCACTCTCAATAAGATGAGTGAACTTGATCTGTGGGGTGTAATTTTTTCTTCTGAGGGTAGTAAAAATGAAAAAAATCGCCTGTTTAGCACTTTCAAGTTGAGTCAAGAATTATTATTAGAACTAGAAAAATGGTTTAGCGAGATTACAGAGTTAATACAAGGAGAACTCTTCGGGAAGGATCTTACTTATTTTAAGTGGCTTGTCTGGTTTAGCATTTTCACCGAGGCCCAACATGAGGACAAAACAAAATTAGAATCAGGATTTAAAGTTTGGGAAGAACTTAGCGATTTTTTGTGGAGCTTTAACTATCGGTTTCCAGTTCCCAAAAAGCAAAAAAACTATGCTTGCCATTATATTGAAGGTTATCGCCTCCAGGAAAATTATCGTAATGAAGAAAGCTTGACCAAACTCCTAGCCAAATCAATTTTAGCTAAAGTACCGGACACTGCTGAAAAAGAATACTTTTTTGTCTTGGGCCAGGTATCAGCAGTTAAGCTGAAAAGTTTAAAAAGTCGAGTAGGGGAAAAAAGTTATGATAGAGAATATGACTTATTGAAGCAGGAGATAGAACATAGGTTGGAATACTTGAAACATGCAAAGGGAAAACTTTGGCAGATAAGAAAGGAAATTGATGGTGAATATGTTTTGAGTTTTTTTGATAGGGTTCCCGGGCCCTGGTTATCAGACGTTTTATCTAGAGTACATTATAGCCTCCTGGTGGATCTGTTACAAAAGTCTAACTTATCAGATGAATTAACCCATGTAGATATAAAGGCGCTAGGTAAAAAAGCAATATTAAAGATTAAGGAGAGTGAAGGCCTTGGAGGGGAGCGCTACAGTTAAGGCAGCATTTATAATAATAATTCTATCAATATTCAGTAAAGTAGGTGGTCTTTTTAGAGACGTAGCCCTAGCAGGAGTTTTTGGTGCTAGCTTTGAAACAGATGCCTACCTGATAGCTACTTTGATTCCAAACCTCTTGTTTGCCACTGTAGGAGCTGCCATAGTTACCACCTTTATTCCCCTGTATTCAGAACTGGATGAAAAAGAAAATTACCAGGAAAGGGACGTCTTTGTTGCCACCTTCTTTAAGTTGATAGTGATTATTTCCCTTGTTCTCTCCGTCATAGGAGTGCTCTTTGCACCGGGGATAGTATCGGTAATGGCTCCAGGTTTTACAGGTGACATAAGAGAACTGACTATAAATCTTACCAGGATTATGATGCCTGTCATAGTTTTTCTTGGGGCTGGGGGAGTAGCCAAAGGAATTCTCAATTATAATAATGATTTTCATACCCCCGCTTCTGTGGGGATCTTTCAAAATATAATCATAATATTTTTTATCCTTGTCCTGGGCTCTAGGTATGGAATCATGTATGTAACCGTGGGAACTTTAATCGGATTTTCCATGAATTTCTGGGTTTTATTGCCTAAACTCTACAGGTTAAAAGCCCCTGTACTAGGCAAGATGGACATACAGCATCCCAAGGTAAAAACAGGGCTTTACCTTATTTTGCCCATACTTTTGGGGAATGCTGTTATCCAGATCAACGAGATGATCGATAGAATGCTAGCTTCAGGCCTAGAAGAAGGCAGTGTGTCAGCCCTGAATTTTGCCAGCAAGGTTTTTATCCTCCCTCATGGTATCTTTGTCCTCGCTATAGTAACAGCTCTATACCCAGCCATGAGTAGATATGCTAGCCAGAACAACTACCAGGAATTAAAAAGACTTCTAAGACAGGGCCTTTCTGCTATAACCTTTATAATTCTACCTATCATGATTTTGACGATATTTTTTAGAGAAGAGATTATTTTTTTACTGTTTGAGAGGGGTCAATTTGATGCATATGCAACTAGCAGGACCGCTGTGGCCTTGCTATTTTACTCCTTTGGAATGCTCGCCATTTCATTAAACGAAATCCTTAAACGCACATTTTATTCCAAGCAGGATACCAAAACGCCTGTTATAGTGACAACTCTTACCGTTGGAATCAATATAGTTTTGAACCTTTTGTTTATAGGTCCCTTAGGTCATGGAGGTTTGGCCTTGGCCACAAGCCTGGCTGTTTTTAGCGGGACGCTTTTATTATTTGTCGGCCTGAGAAGAAACATCGGGCCCTTCGGTTTTAGCCAGTATTTAAGAAGCCTGGGGAAAATTATGGTTTCAGCCTTTTTGATGATAAGCTGGCTTATTGTAAGTCTTAATTACTTAGAGGGTGCATTTCCCCCTTCCTTTGCTGGGACTGCCAGTAAGGTGGCCAGCATTTCTGTTGTGGCAGGATCTATCTACATCATAACTGCAAAGGTCCTAGGCTCTTATGAACTTGATTATCTACAGGATATGGTGGTAAAGTATTTGAAGAGATGATTTTAAAATTTTAGCAAAAGACTGTAACTGGAGGTATCCTATGATATACTTGGATAATAGTGCTACTACCCCTGTCAATGACGAAGTGGCTAAAGTAGTCTATGAAGCTCTGACAAAGGAATTTGGAAACCCAAGTTCTCTTCACGGGTATGGGGTAAAGGCTGAGAAAAAGATAAATGAAGTTAGAGCTCTGATGAAAAAAATCCTGGGGATAGACCAGGGTAAAATAATATTCACCTCCGGTGGAACGGAAGCAAACAACCTTGCTATTTTTGGCGCAGCAAGGCGAAATAAGAGGAAGAAACATCTTATCACCACTGTGGTTGAACACCCTTCCGTCTTGGAGGTTTTTTCCCAGCTTGAAAGGGAAGGGTACCAGGTTACCTATTTGCCCGTTGATTCCAAGGGAAAAGTGAGTTTAGAAGAGTTGAAACACTCTCTTTGCCAGGAGACAGCCCTTGTAAGCATCCAGTACGTTAACAATGAGATCGGTACAATTCAACCTGTGGAGGATATAGGAGAAATAATCAAAACTTCAAATTATAACCCCGTATTTCACTGTGATGCTGTCCAGGGGGTGCTAAAACTTCAAGTTAAACCTGAGCAGTTGGGGATTGACTTATTATCTTTTAGCGGGCACAAGTTTCATGCCCCCAAAGGCGTAGGGGGTCTCTACATCAGGGACGACAGGGACATAGTTCCTTTGATCTATGGCGGTGGGCAGGAAGACAACCTCCGCTCAGGGACGGAAAACGTCCCTTCAATTTTGGGGCTTGGAAAAGCCCTAGAAGTTGTCTATAAACATTATAATGCTGAACAGGATTTGCTCCTGGAAAAAAAGAAAAAACTGTATGAAGAAATTTCAAATCACTACCACGGGGCGAGTTTGATTGGTCCAGATATAAATGAAGGGGCGCCTCATATTTTATGCCTGGGGTTTGAAAACTTCAAAGGTGAAGTTTTAATCCATGCCCTAGAGGAAAAAGGCATCTACGCTTCGACAGGTTCTGCTTGTGCTTCAAGGAAAAAAGATAAAAGCCCTGTCCTAGAAGCTATAGACCTACCTGCAGAACTCCAAGAAGGGGTGGTGAGGTTTAGCCTCAGTTATTTTAATTCCATGGATGAGATAAAAAGAGCGGCAAAAGAAGTTGTTAACTCGGCAAAAGAACTCGAGGACTTTATCAGGGGGTGATAATATGTTTGACATGATGTTGGTGAGATATGGTGAAATTGGTATAAAAGGAAAAAACAGGTTTGAGTTTGAAAATAAATTGATTGAAAATATAAACTTTGCTCTCAAAGGTCTTGGTCAAAGAAAGATAACAAAGACCTACGGTCGAATATATGTAGAGCTAAAAGGGACAAAAGAAGATGCAAAAGAAGTTAGTGAAAGGCTAAAGAAAGTCTTTGGGATAGTATCTATAAGTCCTACCAAGGTTACCGACCTTGATTTAGAAGAGATAAAATCTTCTGCATTGGAAGTTATGGAGGATTCCTACAATCCGGGGATGAGCTTTAAGGTGGATTGTAGTAGATCAAATAAGAAATTTTATAAAAACTCAATGGAAATGAATCAAATTCTAGGTGCCCATGTACTAAAAAACCTGGAGAGCCTGAGTGTAGATGTAAAATCTCCTGATCTCACCCTTAATGTGGAGATCAGAGATGAAGGTGCTTTTATTTATTCCAAGGTGATTCCTGGACCCGGAGGGCTGCCCATAGGAGTTACTAACCGGGGGATACTCCTTTTGTCTGGGGGTATTGACAGTCCTGTGGCAGGCTATCTGGCGATGAAAAGGGGAATTTACGTCATAGGCCTTCATTTTACCAGTCCTCCCTTTACCAGCGAAAGATCCTTAGAAAAGGTCAGAGACCTGGCAAAAGAGATGTGCAATTTTGGCAGTAAATTTAAGCTCTACATCAATCATTTTACCGAGATACAAAAGGCTATCCAAAAAGAAGTTGAACCAAAGATGAGAGTCACAATTATGAGACGGTTTATGTTTCGAATCGCCAAGGAGATAGCCAAAAAAGAAAAGGCCAGGGCCCTGATAACAGGGGAAAGCATCGGCCAGGTAGCAAGTCAGACCCTAGAGAGCATGAGCGCTATTGAAAATGTGGTGGATATACCTGTCATAAGACCAGTGGCCTGCTTGGACAAACAAGAGATAGTTGATTTTTCAAGGCGGCTTGGTACCTTTGAGGTATCATCCCAACCCTATGAGGATTGCTGTACATTGTTTTTGCCCAAAAACCCTGAAACAAAGCCCAAATTGAAAGCCCTAGAAAAACAAGAAGAGAAACTCGATATGGAAGGATTGATTCAAGAGACCATCAAGGAGATGGAAGTAGAGCTTTACGAGCCTCGGGAAGAAGAAAAAATAGAGTTTAAACTATAGCACTACAGCAAAAATTGTAAAATTTATCTAGCATCGTAATTATAAGTATTGACAATTATTTCTGGAATAAGCTGTAATGAAATGCTAATGAAAAAAGAGGGAGAATCCCCGTTAGGATTACTCCCTCTTTTTTCATTAGCATTTTTATTGATAAACGTTTTTACTGAGCTTTCCTTATGGATGATCTTCAGTGTAGTCCTGCCATTTGTCAGTGTGACACTCTGTACAGTCTTCGGAACCGTGGGCAGGATATCCACCGTGCAGATCCGGATCTCCGGAATCGTGACATGCAGTACAATCACCTGCTACATCAGTTACAGGTTTACCGTATTCAGCCTCAAAGGTTCCTTCTATTCTAGCATTTAATATTTCTGCGGCTTTTTTAGCTGTGTCTGCTGTAACTCCAGCACACCTATCGCTTCTTTCCGGAGCACCTCTATCATGTACACCGGATTCCTGCATCCACTTGGTAACGGAAACGTGGCACAGGGTCGAATTAATGACAACCTGCGGCAGCTCAGCACCAAATTGGGTTTCAGGGAACGGATGCTTTTGATACCAGGCCATTAACTCATCTGTAAGTTCCATTTGAGTATCTGTAGGATCAGCTAATCCAAGGACAAAAGTTGCGGGAGGTATTGCTCCACACAATGCTCCCCATCCAAATCCACCTCTGCAGTGCCAAAAACTCTCAGTAGGAATTTGATTAAAAGGTGCACCAAATTCGTCTGCTAACAAGCCGATGAGCCCATCGGCACAACCCTTACCTCATCCATTGCCATCTTTGTAAGAATCCCATGCCCGCTCTGCGGCTTCATCAGGATCGATAGTATCAGGAATCACTATAGGATGCTCTACAGTTTCCAACTCCTTATCAGCTTCTGGATCTGCTGCCGGCTTATCTTCACATCCAATTAATGCTCCTCCGGCAAAGGCCATGGCAGCCAAAGATAAACCGCTGGTCTTTAGAAATTTCTTTCTGTTTAGTTTGCTCAACTAAATCTCCCCCCTGTAAAATTTGTATAGTTTTAGATTTGATAATAAAAAAACTTATTCTGGACGCTACAGTACCTAGCATATGTTACGATAGAGAATTAAATTTTAATAATTATAAGATTTTATGATAGAATTTTGAACATTTATTGAACACATCTATATTATAACTTATTTTTAAAATTTGTGAAAGGGGTATCATTAAAAAAATTAAATTTTTTATTAGCTTAAAAAAATTCTGACTTTTTAACAAAACTGACATAAAGGCAATGGTCAAAGTTAAAACCAAATTAAGATATAAATAGTATCAATAGCAATAAATAATAATTATACCTTTTTGTTTAGGATAACCTCTGATATAATCGATAAAAGCCAAAAACCTGCTTTAAAAATTTGAATTTTTTCTGTATTTTTATTTTTAATTGATTTGATCACGAACCATAGGAGGTGCGAACCCTGAGTTACTAAAATATTTCTTCTTTTCGATAGGTTAATACCATGGAAGGAAAGGGCTATCGCATTTGCCGTCCCTAACAGGGCATCAGATGAACCTTAGCATATTTTAGTAACAGGATGATATGAATATAGAAAATATCAAGGCTTTTATGGTAGTAGTAAAAATGGGTAGTATCACCCGGGCTTCTCAAGAACTGCATATAAGTCAACCCGCTTTAAGTTCCCAAATAAATCACCTGGAGAAATATTTTAAGACCCCACTCCTTTACAGAACTGCCAAGGGTGTCAGTTTGACTTCTGCTGGAGAGATCTTATACACCGAGGGGAGTAGACTGTTGACCTTGCTTTCCAATACAGAGAAAAACATAGATAAACTTAAAAACCCTGAAAATGAGCATTTGGAGATTGCTGCCTCTAGTACCATAGGAGGATTTGTCCTTCCAGCTTTGATTTATAACTTTAAGGAGAATTATTCCCAAGGCGAATTAAGCTTGGCGGTTCATAATACTTCAAAAGTGATGGAAAAAGTGATAAATAGAGATGTACAAGTAGGTTTGATAGAAGGCCCCGTTAGTAAAGAATTGAGAAAAAGACTTAAAAGAGAAGGGCTGGATTTAAAGCGCCTTGGTAATGACCATATAGTGTTAACAGCACCATATCAAGAGCCCTGGATAGATAGATCTAGCATAAGGATCTCGGAATTAATGGAGCTAAACCTGATTTTAAAGGGGGATGATTCTGGGATTCGCGCTACTGTAGAGAAGAAATTTTCTGAAAAGGATATCTCTATGAATGATCTCAAGGTCATTCTCGAAGTTAATGATAACACTTCCATAATATCAGCCGTATCGGCAGGGAAAGGTTTCTCTTTGTTGCCAAAGATGACAATAAAAAAAGAGCTGAAGCATAAACTGTTAAAGGAGTTGAATATAGAAGGCATGACCTTTCCTCATACATTTACGATTGTATACAATCCCATGGAAACATCTTCAGGCCTATCAAAAGAATTTTTAGCCTACTTGATGTCAGGTGGGAAAAATTATTAATGAAATACTATAGGTGTCTTTATTTCAGTTTGTAAATCTTATATACTTAATGTAGTAAGAAAATAAACTTTAATTTCACTGCTGCAGTATATTCCGATATCAAAAGTTTTTATTAATACATCTACGGATCGGGTACACGAAGTTTAATCGTAAACACTTGAATTTTATTGATACATCTAAGATTCGAAAGGGAATTCTTCCCCTTTCTCATCAAGACGTATTAGCAATAAAATCCAAAAAGTTTACTTATTAAACTTCGCGTACCTTCTCTGCCTAAATGTAATGTATGATTCTGGTGCAAAAAGTCATATGAACAAAGTTTTGTTTTTAATTGGCAATACATCTTGGTGAGAAAGCAGGAGAAATAAATCAGTTATTTTCATTAATATAATATAATCTGGGAGGGAAGACCATTGATACATACTCAAGGAAATAGAACTTATTCGCTTTTGTTATTGATTACTATAATGTTTTTTTCTATCGCTATTTCGCTCGTCATTTCGGGTTGTGGAGATGATGAAGAGCCTGAAGAAGATTCTGACAAGGAGAAAAAAGAAGTGGATTTGGAAATAGATGAAGATGAGGATGAAGGCATTAATTTGGACCAGATTGAATGCATCTATTGTGGACAAGAAGAAGGTGGAGAGTACGAAGTTTTTGATCGGCCCTTTATTTTTACTTACGGCAATTCATCCAATGAAAGGCCCCATTCTGGGATATCAAAGGCCTGTGTAGTTTACGAAATCAGGGTAGAAGGTCGAAAAACCAGACTTCTTGCTCTGTTTAACAAAGAAATACCCGGAGATATAGGTAATATCCGCTCCCTTCGCCTGGACTTCATTCCTATAATTAGGGAGCATGACGCATACTATGTCCATGTGGGTGGCCATCAGCCTGCTTTGAACAGAATAGGAAGTCTTGGGGTGGCAAACCTAAATGAATTTTCCCACCCGGGTTTCAGACGGGCTGATCACAGGGGAGCGCCTTATAATGTCTATACTTCCATACCTGACTTAGTGGAATCCGCTGACTCTCAGGGTTATAGAGATGAAAGCGATAGAGAGAAATTTTTGGAGTTCAGAGATGAGGAAAACATTTATGGAGGAGAACAAGCTGAAAAGTTGAAGTTGAGCTATGGTTCTAACTTTAATGTGGTTGAATACGAATATCATGAAAAAGAAGGCAAGTATGCCAGATACGTGGATGGAGAAAGATATACTGATATTGAACAGGACGAAGATATTATGGTGTCAAACATTATAATACAATTTGCTGATTCCAGGGTAGTAGATGATGTAGGACGCAGAGATATAGATATAGTAGGTAGTGGGCAAGGCAAGTATGTGTCAAAGGGGGAAGTTATCCCCATAAGCTGGGAAAAAGAAAGTGAAACTGGAGAGACGGTTTATTATGATGAAGATGGAGAGCCCATAAAATTGTATCCCGGACAGACTTGGGTAAATATAATAGAAGAGAACAATGTCTCCTTTGGTGAAGAGGAAGAAAAGTAATAAAATTTGTTAGAGATGTGTAGATACAATATTTGATAAAGTATGTAGATAAAATAGGGCGTTACTACAAAAGTTTCGCCTTATTTTAAGGCTTAAAATAAACTGTTGGTACTTAAAGTCCGGGATGATTACCATAAGAGAGTTTTTAATTTGCGAGCTTTTTAGCAAATTCCCTGCGAACGTTGGTAATCATCCCGGACTTCTAAAAATATATCAACAGCGAAGTATAACAAGCCTATTTTAAAGGGATTTTTCTGGTTTCAGAATAGGGTTGGAAATAAGCCTCTTGTACCTGGCCCTTTTTACAAAATTCTACTTCTGCTGAATTGACAAAGCCCTCTTTGACAAGGTATCTAAGGTCGATGAATTTTATTAACTCTTTATCCCTTAATTTTTCGTGTTTGATGTAAAAATGAGGGGTAAAATTCAAGAATAGCTTGCCCACCTTGGTAAACATGGCTTTTCTTACAATAGCTGTTTTTTCGACTTTTTTTAACCTTTTTTTGACTTTAAGCTCCTTAAGCAGTAAATCAGTTCTACCCAGGATAACTTCCCTTTCATCTTCTAGAATATAATCCCAGTGAAAAATACTGGCAAAAGCCGGGACTACTACGGATTTTTGAAAAGTTTTATCCGGAAACTTATCCTTTAAGGTTTTTTGCAATGTTAGCTTTGAAAACAATCTAAAAGCAAAATAAATTAAAACCAAGGAAAACAGCAGCACTGCCCAAAAGACCCCCATTACTTGATTAAAAAGAACTATGCAGAGCAGTAAAGCAATCATGAATGGTTCTATGAAGACAAGCAAATTTAGGGTGGTCCTTTTTCTTGTAAAAGGCCAAAAAACTTGGGCGCCGTATGAATTCAAGGTGTCAAGGAAGATGTGGGTACAGCAGCCCATAAATGTAAACAGGGAAAGGGCATAAAAGGATGCATCAAATAAAGATGAAAGGAGCCCTCCGGTTAAAAGGGACAAAAATGTAATCCCTATTATGGAATGTGTGGCACCCCGGTGGTATTTAATATAGGGTACATCCCCAAATAGCTGGGTGACAATATCGAGATCAGGAATTATTGAGCCTATGGCCACAGCTATAAAATGAGGGTTGTCCAAAGTAAGTTCCTGTTGAGTAAAAACCCTGTAGGTAGCACTTCCCACGATGGTATGTGTGATCAAATCCATTTGTATTGCCTCCGGAAAACTTGTTTCAATAATATAAATTTTATCATAGCCTGTTATTTTATATAGGGGCCAAATAATGGAAAGAATTTGACACCGGCTGTGGCCTTATAGTAAAGTTAAGTCAAACCCCTAAAGAAGTGAAGCTTAGACCTTCGAGGAGGGAGGTGGGTATATTATGAGAGAAGATAAGGTTAAAGAAGACGATTTTAATGATAAGATTGACTACACCTTTCTATATAGACAAAAGGTAGGAGAGCTTTTAGACCAACTAGTTGATAACAAGAAAAATTACAAAAAGAGAGACAATATCATCAAAAAAATCTTTGGTCTAGAAAGGCATGCCATCCCGGTTATTTTGGAACGGTTTCAAAAGGCGAACTCTAAAGAGGCCTCAATTTTGAGCCAATTATTGATGTTATTAGAAGTGGAAAATGAAAATATCGGGGAAAAGTTGATAAGACTAGCCTTTGATTCCACGATACCCGATAGAAATAAAAATTATATCCTCAAGGTATTGGAGTTCTACGGCCTAGAACCGGGAGAATTACCCCAGGAGGAAGTGTTTAATGACCCTGATAAGGCTATAAAAGATGCCAGAGAAGCTTTATTTACTGAAATAACCCAGAATATAGAGGCGATACCTCAATTTCTGTTGGAAACATCTGAGTTTTCACCGGAAATACAATATTCCTTGATTCAGGAAATGGCCAAAGAAGGCGATGAGAAAACGGTGATTTTATTGAAAGTACTGGCATTGTCCGACGAACCTGGAATCGCCAGGGAAGCTATTAGAGGTTTAGAAGAGAACTCCACTTCCAGTGGTCTTGCCGTATTAGAAGAACTTTTGTTAGAAGAGGATAGAGAACCATATTATGAAATGATAGAAGATGCGAAAAACAACCTGTACGAAAAAGGGATACTATACCCTGAAAAAAAGCAAAAAAAAGGGTTTAAAACCGATGAAATCTACCAGGCTGCTGTTTCCAAAATAGATGGACGAGGTAATAGGGCCATTTGGCTTGCCCTTCGATGGGGTAAAGATAAAGGTGGGGTTTGCCTGATTAACTTCCTTTGCAATATCGATGATGGCTTAAAAGATTGCTGGGGGATCTACCGGATAACCATTAGTGAGTTTAAAAAACTGATATCTGATTTTAGAAGGGACAATTCCATAATCAGCAATGATCCTGAATATGCCCAAAAGATTTTAAGTGATGCCATTTACAAAAGCCATGAAAACGGTTCTCGCAAGCCCGTTGAATTTGCTTTCTGGAGAAATTTTTTAGAGAAAGATTGGCTGAAAAAGGAACCTTATTTAACGGGGCCAGTAGACTTTTCCCAGTTGTCCTCAGATGAAAAAAAGAAAAGGACTGAAAACCTCTGGAATGAGTTAAAACAGCTTCACGAACACAGGGATTTTTGGGACTGGTTTGTCCATCATCCTCATGTATATGAGTTGGCCTCAGAATTATTGTACAGCTCAAAAAAGTCGAATAAATTGATCGTTCTTTCTACCTCAAAAGATATGCAGAAGGTTTATTCTAACTTTATCGACAACTTGATAAAGCCTAAACTTGATTTCTATACTAGATCCTTACGACTAATGGCTGATTTTGAACTAAAAAAAGGTAGGACAAAAATGTACAGGGTTATAATGTATGCTATCTACTATTTACAAGAAAAAGGGGAAGTTGACAACCACCCCTTTATCAAGGGGATGGTGCATAAAAGCTTACAGATGGCGGCTCAAAACATCAAACACGGGTTTGACCTTAGGATAAACCCGGAGGACTTTGATATATAAAGGGAGACTATAAATGGCCTTGCAAAAGGCCATTTTTTTATTGACGAGGTCTTTATAAATTTCTGTGATGGTTGGGAAAATAATGGACTGGTGCCATGTGAATTTTACCGGTATTTTAAACAGATAATAATGCTATAGCTACAGCGAAAGTGGAGAAGTTATACTATCATTTTATCACCACCGAGACAAGTGAGCTTTAGATGTAGATATTTTGCAAATCTTTATGAGCATTGTACTTGAAATTTACGGAGGGTTTTTATTTGTATTTTAAAAGGTTATTTATAGAAAAGGCGGCTCAAGAATATGAAACTGGAAAAAAAATAAAAGCTGAATTTGAATCAAAAGGTCTTCCTGTAAAGATAATAACCAGCCATCAAGGGGTTAGAAATATACCCGGCGACTCGAGACAGGAGGAATACAAAGAATCCAAAAGAACCTTGGTTGTAGGGATTAGAAAATCTAAGCAGTTTCAGACCTGTAAGCCCTCAGCTGACTTTCAACTTCCCATAGCTACCAGCTGCCCCGGGATGTGTCAATATTGTTATTTGAATACTAACCTGGGTAAAAGACCCTATGTAAGAACCTATGTCAACATAGATGAAATACTGGAACTTGCTAGAAAACACTATTATAACTCTTTGCAAGATATAACAGTTTTTGAAGGTTCTGCTACTTCAGATCCTTTGGCGGTAGAAGAACTGACTGGTAACTTGAAAAGGAGCATTGAATTTTTTGCTAGAGAAAAAAATGCCAAGTTTAGGTTTGCAACAAAGTTTACCAAGGTGGATCCCCTCTTAAACCTAGAACACAATAATAGTACTAAAATAAGGTTTAGCTTAAATACCGAAAAGATGATAAAAAAGTATGAAAAAAATACTCCTTCTCTAGAGAAACGGCTTCAGAGCGCCGCTAAAGTTTCTAAAGCCGGTTATCCCTTGGGGTTTTTAATCGCTCCGATTTTCATTTACGATGGTTGGCAAGGTGATTACAAAAAACTGTTGCAGAAAATTGAAGAAATAACAGGAGATATGGAGATAAGCTTAGAAATAATAACACACCGGTTTACAACTAAAGCCAAAAACCTCATCAATGAAATCTTCCCAGGAAATGACCTGCCTATGGATGAAGCGACCAGAAGATATAAATACGGACAATTTGGCTACGGAAAGTATATCTATCCGGAAGACAAGATGAAATCAATCAAAAGCTGGTTTTTAGAAGAAGTCGAAAAGACCATCCCGGGGGCAAAGATAGAGTATATTGTGTAGTACGAAAATAAATCAGTTATTTTCATTACTGGTTGTGGTGTGAAAACCCAAAACATGGGAAGTTAGTAAGAAAATAAGCTTTAATTTTACTACAGCAGCATATTCCGATACTAAAAAGTTTTTATTAATACATCTAAGTCAAACATTTTTGCTAAAAAATGATATAATTAATCCCTACAAAAGAATTGTCTAATGAAGTCGTTAAGATTCGGTTTTTTTATCAACCTATGATATAATGATAATTATTATTTGTGCCTGTTTTGTTAAGGAAGGAATAAATCTATTGCCCCAGAAAGGTGTTAGCAAAATGCAAATAAACCCTGAACCAGAAAAGTTCAAAGACAATTTTATCAAAATAGAAACGGATATAGAAAAATATATTGATGATTTAGAAAATCTTTATACATCTGTGTATGACAAGCTTCCCAAGGTGGAGGAAGATATTGAATCCACTTTGAATGAGATGGACATTTTGATCAAATACTTTTTTGAATCCGATCCGGAAGATAAGATGAGTAGAACAACTTCTATCAGTGAGATACTAGAAGAGATCAACATTAACTTTGAAAATCTAGATGATGACTTGATGCAGGAAAAGAGTATCAAAGAGAGTCTAGACAAGTTTTACAGTCAAGAGTCCGGTGAAGGGGTAGAAGATCTCTACAAAAATGTCAAGAAAATAGAGGAAAAAGTTGAAGATGTTGAAATCACCTCCATAAATGCAATAATATACGGGGCAAAACTAGGTGACAAAGGTAGGGGGTTTGTCACGATAACTGATGAGATCATCGAAATTTCTAAAAAAGTGGGACATCAGTACAATAAAATGATAAATGTAATCGATGAGTTGCAAAAATGGGAAGAAAACTTTAAACAAAATATCAATGAAATTTTAGAGATGACAGATAAAATTCAAAGGAGCAGTAAAGAGACCATCAACGAGCTTTTTTCCAATATCCATTCCTCCCTCGAACATATTACCCAGCTGTTGAAAAATCAAAAAGAAAACATTGAAGAAGCTATAGGACCAATCTCTAACCTTATGAGTTCTATCCAACATCAGGATATAATTAGACAGAGCATTGAAAATTTAAGCAAATGCCTGAAGACAGGCCACGAAACTTTGGAGGGACTTCTATATAACAACCAGGAAAATGATTATAATATAGAGTTAGACAAGATAACTTTTGTGTATCAAATCTTACAGCTATCCGAGGAATTGATAGAAAATATAGAAGCAAGCTTTGCAGATGCTTTTAATGAGATCAATTATCCCATTTAAAACATCAGGGAAAAGATGTTGGAATTAA
>CAZCIZ010000039.1:0-21894 GCA_964498995.1 uncultured Clostridia bacterium
GCAAATGCTTGTGAGCGTTGGTATTTAGCAAGCAATCTATCAATAAAACACAAGTCTTTACGATTAAACTTCGTGTACCCCATTCGTAGATGTATTAATAAAAACTTTTTAGTATCGGAATATACTGCAGCAATAAAATTAAAGTGTATTTTCGTACTAACTATTATTTTATTTTAAACTTGGCAATTTCCTGCTGCATGTTTTCTGCTAGACCTGCCAAATTTTCGCTAGCATTAGCTATTTCTTCCATAGCTGCTATCTGTTCTTCTACAGCTGATGAAGCCTCCTGGGTGCTGGCAGAATTTTCTTCTGCTACAGAAGAAAGGCTTTCTAAGTTTGCAATTATTTCTTCTCTCATGTTTTCCATATTTCTACCTGTCTCATTTAAATAATTTAAAACTTCATTGGTGTCTTCTATGGTATTTGAAATCCCTTGAAACTTCTCTTCGGTGTCAGAAACACATTTGTTTTGTTGTACTATCACATTACTTACTTGTTCCATAGTTTCAACAGCTTGATCTGTGTTGCTAGTAAGTTTTTCGATTACATTTGATATTTGACTAGAATATTCATTTGACTGCTCAGCCAGTTTTCTGATTTCATCAGCGACAACGGCAAAACCTTCCCCATATTCTCCGGCCCTTGCAGCCTCAATTGAAGCATTTAAAGCCAATAAGTTTGTCTGCTCTGCTATATCCTTAATGGTATTGCTTGCTGTTTCGATTTCCCTGGTACTTTGGTTTGTGTTTTCTATAACCTCGGCTATCTCTTTAGAAGCCTTATTGCTTTCACTGGTTTTTTCTGTTAAATTTTTCAGAGCATTAATTCCTTCATCTTGCATCTTGTCGGCCTTAGCCATTAAGCCATTAAGCTTGTCCATGTATTCTTGATCTTTTTTAATTAATTTTCCAAATTCATCAATCATTTTATAAGATTTATCAGTATCTTCAGCCTGGTTTGAAGCACCATTCGCTATCTCTTCTACTGCTTTTCCTACTTCAGTGGCAGTACTCGAAGTCTCTTCACTATTAGCACTTAGTTCTTCAGATGATGAAGCAACTTGCTCGGAATAACCGGACATTTTGTTTGTAATTTCCCTCAAATTTAACGTTATTGTTTGGAAAGCAGCTGCCAAATAACCAACTTCATCATGTCTTTCCATTAATCTTCCCGGAACATCTTTCCTAAGATCTAGTTCGGCAATATCCCTTGACATTTCAGTCACTTCATTGACTGGTGAAGCGATCCCTTTACCAATAAATAGTCCTGCTGCAATCCCTGCTGCTGTAACAATTATTGAAACTATTATTATCCCATTTCTCATGGCATTTAAACCTGAGAAAACATCTTCTTCATATGCTCCTACGCCGAGCATCCAATCTGTAGATGGCACTGGAACAGTACCAACAAACCGTTCTTCCTCATCTAATTCATAATTTATTACTCCGCTATTTCCCATTCCCAACTCTTCGTAACTGTTTCCGACATCTTTGAATTTTCCATTTCCTTGTTCTTGATCAAATATACTCTTTTGCTCCATGATATAATCCCTATCAGGGTGAGCAAAGAAAGTTCCATCTTCTCCAATGATATAGGAATAACCTTCATCTCCATAACCTATTTCGTCTGTAATATTAGTCAAGATATCTCCATATCCTCTAGCTATCATAACTCCAGCAATATATTCATTTTCCAAATCATAAATAGGAACTGCATACATCACCACAGGCTCACCTATTACCCGGCTCATTATCACATCAGAAACATTAGGCTCACCTTCAAAGCCCCTTTGCACATAATCCCTGTCACCTAGCTCAGCCGTATCTTCCTCATCTAAGATATAATCAGTATGTCCTCCTGGTTCAACTATCCCTATATCCAAAAAACCTAGTCTTTCAACATCCTCATTCAATGCTTCCCTTTGAGTTTCCAAATCCATTGTTCTAACCTCTTCATCTCTGGCAAGTTCTTCTAAAGCAATTAAATTATTGTTTATTTCTGCTTCCACCCTTTCAGCACCTTCAACAGCAAGCATTGACAGGGACTCTTCAGCTCCTCCCTCAACTGTTGCACTGCTGGTGTAAATACTAAATATACCAAGGACTAAACAGCTTACAACCAAAATTACCGTAAAATACAGTGCTCTTTTTTTACCTAAATTCATTTTTTTCTTCCCTCCCCAAAATATTTTTGCTTCAATAAACAAAAAAGACTTCTACCATTAGGCAAAGTCTTTGCACGCAAAATCTATCAGCTTCGACAGCCCGGCTATCACTAGTTCCTATAAAAACCTAGAAACCTTAGACCCGCGACTTTGCGTTTTTATCCTTTCGGATAAATTGCCTTTTCGGTCTGACCATTAATTTCCTGTTATTAACTTTAGAAATACTCACTATTATTATAGTATTTAATAGCATAAAATACAAAATTTTCTACAGCAAAACCCATATTCAGAATTGCTAGAAAATTGCTTCCAGTATAATCAATTTTATTTCATGTTTCAATATCTTAATTAATTATGGTATTATTAGAATGAATAATAAATATCGATGATTATTTTGAATAATTATTTTTAGGAGGTTTTGTTATGTCTAGCGACCGTTCCCATGATTACTCTACATGCGAAGTTAATGAGGAGGAATTAATGTCCGGGTACAGAAAAGAGCTACCCCGGATAGCAGAGAAGATAATAAATAGCTGTAACAAACAACAGTGTACAAGACATGTGGATTTTGAGCCAATTCCGTCGAAAGAATCAGTAATTAAAATAATCGATAAGTTTTTTGAAATCATCTATCCAGGTTATTTTAATTCTGAAAAGTTAGACCCAGTTAATATTGATTATCACATTGGACAATGTGTTACTCAGCTTTATACATTATTATCAGAACAGGTCATAAGTACTATACGCCATGATTGTCATCGTCACAACTTGACTTGTCAGGAATGTAATGAAAATGGTTATGAAATTACCCTTAGGGTTTTGGAAAAAATCCCTGAGATTAGAGACCTCCTTGCTAAGGACGTTCAGGCGGTATATGATGGTGATCCTGCCGCAAAAAGTTATGATGAAATCATCTTTAGCTATCCGGGTATCTATGCTATAACCATTTATAGAATAGCGCACGTTTTGTATGATTTTAATGTTCCTATGCTGCCTAGAATAATGACGGAGTACGCTCACAGCAAGACTGGAATCGATATACATCCGGGGGCAGAGATTGGAGAAAAATTCGTCATAGATCACGGTACAGGTATTGTCATCGGCGAAACCACTACAATAGGGAAAAATGTCCGATTATATCAAGGGGTCACCCTTGGTGCCTTATCCTTACCAAAGGATGCAGGAGATCAACTGAGAGGCCAAAAACGCCACCCTAACATCGAAGATGATGTCATAATATATTCCGGAACCACTATCCTAGGTGGAGATACGACTATCGGCGCCAGGTCAGTCATAGGAGGTAATATCTGGTTAACAGACTCCGTCCCACCTGACACCCAGGTGTTGATGGAGAAGCCTCAACTAATTTTCAAAAATGATGCGAAGGAGACACTTACTGAGGATGATTTTTAATTTAGCCCCATTCCCTATTGGGGCAATTTTTTTTGTGATTCGCTATCTTATTTTAAAATTTTCTTCAAATTTGAACTCCTTATTATCAGTTCTTTATTTTTTTGTGTTTATAAAATATTTTCAAAATGGTTATCCTAAATCTAAACCTAAAAAATCACCATAGGAGGGATACCACTTTGAAATATAAAGAACTTTTTTCACCAATTAAAATTGGTAATCTAGAGCTAAAAAATAGATTGGTTGTTCCGGCCATGGGGTCAAACCTGGCTAACTCTGATAGTACTATTAGCGATAGATTGATAAATTACTGGAAAGAAAGGGCTAAAGGGGGATGGGGTCTTTTGACCACAGAAGTTGTAGCTGTGGATCCCCTGGGAAAAGCCATTGTTAACCAACCCGGGTTATGGAACGACAATTTTATCCCGGGATTTGAAAGATTATTTCAGGCTATCCATGATGAAGGCGCTATGATGGCAGTGCAATTGCATCATGCCGGAAGACAGACATCAGAATTTGCTATTGGTCAGCAGCCAGTTGCTCCCTCACCGGTTCGCTGTCCTATTTGCAAGGAAATCCCTAGAGAGCTCACTGCCAGAGAAGTTTATGATTTAATTGAAAGTTTTGGAGATGCTGCTAAAAGAGCTAAACTTGCAGGCGCTGATGCCGTAGAGATCCACGGGGCTCACGGGTATCTGGTTGCCCAGTTTATGTCTCAAGATGCCAATAAAAGGGTAGATGAGTTCGGTGGGTCTTTGGAGAATAGAATGAAGTTTCCGGTGGAAATTATCAAGAACATCAGAAAAAAGACCGGTGGTAGTTTTCCAATTATATTTCGTTATAGCGCAGACGAAATAGTTTCAGGTGGCCGTGGTTTATCAGAAGCACGAGCTATTGCTGTCATGGTTGAAAAAGCTGGAGCGGATTGTATTCATATTTCTACAGGGACTTATGGAAGTATGCAATACATAGTTGCACCATCAGATGTGGCTGAAGGTTATATACTTCCCGATGCTACAAAAGTCAAAGAATCCGTGGCAGTTCCAGTGATAGGTGTGGGTAGAATTAGTGAACCAGAAATAGCAGGTGAAGAGATTAAAAGTGGAAATGTTGACCTGGTTGCCATGGGTAGGCCTTCCTTAGCTGATCCTCAACTTCCAAACAAAATTGCAGCAGATAAAGTCGAGGAAATCTCCCCTTGTATTGCCTGTAATCAGGGTTGTATAGGATCTATTTTTAGTCCAAACAAACTTTATCTAACTTGCCTTGTGAATCCCTTCTGTGGAAGAGAAGAAGAGTTAAGAGTTGAACCAACCGATAGTCCTAAAAAAATAGCAGTTGTTGGCGGGGGTCCTGGAGGTTTAATGACCGCCTGGATAGCAGCTTTAAGAGGTCATTCGGTCACATTATATGAAAAAGATAATCTGCCTGGAGGACAATATAGAATTGGAGCCATTCCTCCAGCAAAACAGACTATCGCCAAAGCCATTAATTTTTACCATAACATGGGCAAAAAATACGGAGTTAATTTCAATTTTGGTACTGAGGCAACAACAAACACGATCCTTTCCGAAGATCCTGATATAGTTGTAATTGCTTCAGGAGGCGATCCCCTCGTCCCTCATATAAAAGGTATAGATGGCGATAAAATAGTGACTTCTAGCGATGTTCTATTAGGAAATGTTTGCCCAGGAGCCAAAGTCTTGATAGTAGGTGGCGGCTTAGTAGGTTGCGAAACAGCAGATTTCTTATCTGAATTGGGTCATGAGGTAACTATAGTGGAACAATTATCCCAGCTAGCAAAAGATGTCCAAAAGTCTGTCCAATACTTCTTGTTCGACCGGATATCGAAAAAGAATGTTCAAGTTGAGCTGAATTGCGAGGTTGTTGAATTTTTAGAAGACGGTGCTGTGGTAGCTAAAGATGGAGAGACAAAAAGACTAACTGATTTTGATAATGTAGTTCTGGCAATGGGAGCAAAACCGGTCAACTACCTGAAGGATCATTTAAATGGCAAGGTTCCTGAAGTTTATACTATCGGAGACGCTTTAGAGCCTAGAAAAGCAATTGATGCCATCGAAGAAGGAGCAAGGCTAGCAGTTAAACTTGGAGAAAAAGAATTGGTTACGGCTGGAATTTAATTCATTTTATTTAAACTAAAATTTTATTGCATCCAAGAAAAAACCTGCCTCAAGGAATAAAGGCAGGTTTTTTCTTAAAAGCCAAATCCCAAGTTTTCATCCTCTTCTAATACTCCCATAAAAATTTTAACCAGTTCAGGGTCAAATTGTGTCCCTGCATTTTCCCTGATCTCCGATATGGCAAATTTTGTAGACAAAGGCTCTTTATATGGCCTGCCTGTCGTCATTACACTGTATGCATCAACTATGGACACTATCCTTGAGAGTAGTGGTATCTTTTCACCATCCAACCCTCTAGGATAACCGTTACCATCCCAGCGTTCGTGATGGGCCAAAATCTCCTTGGCAATATGGGAAAATTCAACTGTAGCATTTGCAATCTTATATCCTGTTTCCGGGTGTTTTTTTATTATTTCCCATTCTTCTTCCGTCAACGGCTTTCTTTTTTCCATTATTTCCTTTGGCACCTTTATATTGCCAATGTCATGCAATTTGATCAATAAACCCAGCCTATCGAGTTCAGAATCAGTTAGTTGCAGTTTATCACCGATTTTATAAGCTAGCTCCTGCATTTGACTTATATGTGACTCGGTCTCATAACTTCTAGTTTTCATAGTTTTTAATAGGGTGTCCAAAATGTTACTATTATCACCCTGTTTTTTTGCTAGTTTCTGATTATAAACTTCATCTTCTGCCGATTTTAAGACTACTTCAAGATCTTTTTCTATATTATCCTTAGTAGCCACTCCTAATGCAATAGAAAGAGGGAGATCTTCTATAAATTCTTCATAACAGTTTTCATTTATTCTATCACAAATCCTTTGAGCTTCATTTCTAAAGGTTTTAGGCAATAATACAACAAACTCGTCCCCACCCCAGCGGGCTATAATATCTTCTTTTCGACATGATCTTTCCAAAATTTCAGCCGTTTTCTTTAACATCTCATCTCCCTTGGAGTGCCCATAAGTGTCATTAATTAATTTTAGATCATTTAAGTCAGCCATGATAATACTGATTGGAAGCTGTCTTTCACTATCTAGACGGGACATCTCTTCTTCTAGATAAGCCCTATTATAGAGACCGGTAAGTTTATCATGAAAGCTAAGATATTTGATCTTATCTTCAGCTTTTTTACGTTCAGTGATATCTCTTGCTACGCCTCTAAATCCAATGGGGTTACCAGCTTCATCCCTTCGTAAAGAAACAGAAACTTCAATAAAAATTTCATCTCCAGCTTTTGTTATAGCAGGCCAGCCAATTGCTTTTTCCGGATTCCCTGTCCGGTATACCCTATTATAAGTATTGAAAACCTCTTCTGGGTTTTTATAAAGTATCTTATAGTTTTCATACATCAGTTCACCTTCTTCATATCCTAACATTTGGCACAAAGATTTATTCAAGAATACAAAGTTACCGGCAAGATCTACCTCATAATAACCTTCTTCAATGGTGGCAAGAATTTCTCTATATTTCTGTTCGGATTCTTGTAGGGCTTTTTCTGCAGCTTTTCTTTCGGTTATATCCCTTCCTACAGCCTGATATTCTATCACTTTATCTCTGTTATCAAAAAATGCTCTTATTCTCCACTGGTGCCAGCGCACTTCATGAGTTTTTATATTAACCTTAGTTTCAAAAGTTATAACAGGATTCTTTCTATCCAGGGAAGCCATATACGCCTTACTTTTTTCTACCAAATCTTCTGGAAGAAAAGACATAAAGCTTTCGCCCAGCAACTCTTGAGAACTACCACCAAAGCAGCGCCGGTACGCTTCATTTACAAAGGTCAAAGTACCGTCAGGCAAAAACCTTACTATCATCTCCGTTTGATTTTCTATCACATCCCTCAACTGTTCCTTGCTTTTACTAAGGGCAATTTTCTGTCTATTAATGGTATCTATACTTTTCCCAAGAATAATAGCTATCAGAAAGTAAATTGATATAGACATGGTAACGTACATTAGATCCCCACCGGTCAAATAAAAAGATACATAAACAGCTACAGTAGACCAGGCAGCAGAAAGTACTCCTCTCCGTACTCCAAATTTTATACAAGTAAGGAGTACAAAAATAAGTCCAAACAACCCTACAGTAAAAGCTGCAGCAAAAAAAGCACTTAACAATAATATAAATCCGTAGAGACCTAGTAGTTTGCCAGATAACTCTGTTTTTTTTAATTTAGTCATCCATTGTTTATTAAAACCCATTTTATTTTACCCACCCTGTACACACATATCTATATTACTAAATTAATCCTTTTAAATTCTAGTTAAGTAAATTTCTATTCAAATCGGTATATTCCTGCCAGAAGGTCTCATAAAATTAAAAATATTTACAATTTAGATGTGTTAGTTACTTTGTAAATTATAAAAAAGCAGTTGAATAAGCCTATTAACACTTATATCAACTGCATAAAGATCCGATATTTTTGTCTATTTCTATTTGATGAGAGGGGACAACTCTTTAAATTCTGGCGTTCCAGCCTCTTTCATTAAGTCAAAAAATACACTTTCGGTATTAATGATTACAGCTCCCATCTCCCGCATCAAATTTAAACCATTAATATAATCTTCTTTTTTTCTTGAACAGACACCATCACTTACTACAAATACTTGATAACCTTCCATTATTAAGCCTCTAACTGTTTGATATACACATACATGAGTTTCCATCCCCGTTACTATGATTTTAGTCTTGCCATGTTTTTTTAAATCAGTTAGTAATTCATCAGTACAACCTGTAAAAGTCATCTTTTCATATACAGGAACCTGTTCGAAACATTGGGTAACCTTTTCAACAGTAGGCCCTAATCCTTTTGTATACTGCTGAGTAGCTAAAACGGGCATATCGAGCCTATTAGCCACCTGAGTCAAAATATTGGTCTTTTCAATTATTTGATCTCCAAACTTCATCGAAGGCATAAGCTTTTCTTGGATATCAATTACCAGTAGTAGAGCATCCTCGCGATTTATCACGTATTTTTCCAGATTACTCCTCATAACTAAAACCTCCTTGCAAAATTAATACAATAGCTATCCTTGTTTAATCCCCCTCAACTTTTTTATCCAACATTCCGGCTTCTCCGGAGGCCACCAGAGCATACCTTGTACCTAGAGGCCCAATCAACTCAGCAATAGTCACATTTGCAAGGACTAGCGCAGTTATAACAGCAGCTATTTCAGGAAATCTATCCTGTACTACCATAAGCAGGCCAATAGTAACACCTGCTTTTGAAAACATTGCAAAACCTAAATATTTTTGCACCTTTTCTTCGGCACCACAAAGCCAGGCTCCTAAGAAAGAGCCCCCAACCTTACCTATTCCCCTTGTTACAATCAAAATGACAGCCGGAAACCAATTCTCCATCAAGATACCCAAATTTAAAGTTGCACCTGTCAATGTAAAAAATAAGATATAAATCGGAAACTCGATATCTTCAAAGCGACTAATTATAGCTGGATTCTCATAGAGGTTGGCAATAACAAATCCTGTTACCATATTTACTAAAAGCGGCGATAATTCTAGAGCATTAGCCACCCCGCTATTCAATAAGGCAAGGGCAATAAGTCCTGCTAGTATCTGGTTTCTATGCCTATTCTTTAAAAAATAATTCAAAATAAATACAATTAAAACTCCAGTTACCACTCCTAATAAGGTTGACAACAGCACTTCCTGGAATGGAGTAAATATAGTAGCTAAAGTTAAGGCCTGACCCTGTACCATCATACCGACTATGGCAATTACAATTCCAAATACTACAATACAAGCTGCATCATCAACGGCAACTACGCCGAGAATTGTCTTGGTAAGATTTCCTGAAGCTCTATATTCCCTTATTACAGCCACAGGGGAAGCTGGAGCAGTAGCAGGAGCCAAGGCTCCTAAAATTAAACTTTCTACTAGAGGGAAGCCAAGAAGATAATAAATACCTAAAAAAACTGCTACAAAAGCACCTACAAACTGAACAATAGTAATGGCAAAAATACTTCGGGCTAGCTTTTTTATTTTCTGTATCTCCAATTCCCCGCCGATCATCAATGCTATCATGCCAAGACCCAACACCTTAAAAATTTCAAGATCTTCATTTAACTGCATTGGAATAATATTAGATATTGAAGGTCCTAACAACACTCCAGCTATTATATAGCCAACGACCATTGGCATCTTCAAATAGCTAACGAGCCTACCAAAAGTAAATCCCACTATTATAATAACTGCAATGCCAAGGGGTTGAGAATAGATTGCTAAATCCGGTAACCCATCCATTTATTTTTTTCACTCCTCAATTATTCATATAAATTAATATTATTTATCTGTTACTTCTTTAGTTTTAGGAGGAATACCTACCGTGTTTTGAATAGGGATAGCAAATGAGATCCCAACTCCTGGATCTCTAAAATCACAAATTTCACCTTTAATTACTTCTTGGGCTTGTTCTAGTTTCTCCTTATTTTCTATTACCGTAAATATTGTCTTGTTACCTTCCCTGCAGTATTCAAATAAAGCTCTCAATCCACCTACTGTAGGTATTTTCTCATCACAAAGAATCGATTCCGCCATCCCGGTGGAATCAATGATTGTACCACCTGTAATCCCAAGTTCTGTAAGTTTGTTCAATATGTCATCGAGGTATTCTACTTTATTCAATACCATAAATAAAATATAAATAATATCACCCTCTTTCAAATCCAAATTATCTTTTATATTATAATATTATCAGTGTTTTTTTTAATTTGTCAAATTTGATTTTACAATCATATAAAGCTAATCAAGCCTTGGGTCAGCAAACCTTTCCATATCCCTGCCTATAAAAGCAAGAGCGACAACCAGTAAGGTCAGGGCGATCCAGGGGTAAAGAAGCCACCATTTCCAATAAGGGGTAAAATAAATGCCGCTAAAATTAATCGCATGGTTTAATATCAGTCCCCAGCTTCTAGAGGTTGGATCACCTAGTCCAATAAAAGCCAAAGAAGCCTCAGTTATAATGGCCCGACTGGCAAGACGAATCATACTGACAGATAAGATAGGAAATAATTCAGGCACAAAATGCTTGTACAACAGATAAAAAGTATTACCACCATAGAAAGAAGCAAGCTTCAAATATGGCTGTTCTTTTAGAGAAAGAGCCTGAGACCTAGCAATTCTTGCTGGCCTTGACCAGGAAAAAAGAGATAATACAATGATTATATTGGTTAGACTAGAGCCAAAAAATCCAGCTATTACGATCATAGCAGGAAGATCAGGTAATGCAATCAAGACATCTACTAGTCTCATGACAGCCTTATCAAACCAGCCACCTTTATAACCAGCAATTATCCCTATAATCCCCCCACCCAAACCTGCTAGTATAGCTGTTCCAAGCCCTACGATTATGCTAACCCTAGCGCCATAAGCTATCATAGCCCAAAGGTCTACTCCTAATTCATCTGTACCCAGGATATGCTCTCCACCCGGGGCCTCTAAGGGTGGGCCGGAACTAGCATCATGAGGAAAATAAGAAATATATGGTGCAAATATCCCCATCAATATTATTAATGTTAGTATTATTATTGCGATCTTTCCAGATAAGCTAAAAAATCTCCACCAAGATTTAACCTTTCCTGAAACCAGCTCAATAGTTTTAGTCCCATCAGGCTTCACTTGGTATCACCTTTCCTTTCTGGTATTACTGGGGCTCTTGTCCTGGGATCGAGCTTTTTGTACAGAAAATCAGCGATTATATTTGCACCCATTACTGTAAGAGCCATTATTAAGAATATACCCTGTAATAGTGGGTAATCCCTGACAAAAACCGCATCTGTCATCAAGGTTCCAAGGCCCGGATAGGCAAATACATTTTCAGCCAGGACAGCCCCTCCAATTATGCCACCCATCTGAAGACATACCCTAGTTACTAGAGGCAAGATTGCATTTCTTAATCCATGTACATATTTTATCCTCATTTTTTTAAGTCCCTTTGCTTTGGCTGTTTTTATATAATCTTTGGACATTACTGTAGTCATACTGTTCCTGACGATAAGGTACATACCACCAACCCGACTCAAGGTAAGAGTCATGACCGGCAAGGCAGAATGGTATAAAATATCCACGGCCTGGCTCCAGAAGGATTCATGCACAGTAAAATGAGTCACTCCACCGGAAAGGGGGAAAAGCCCTAAAGTAGCTCCCAGAATGACTAGCAAAAAAATACCGATTAAGAAAGCCGGTACTTCTGAAAATATAATCATCACAAGATAAACAGCCCTATCCTGCCAGTTCCCTCTTTTTTCTGCCGAATAACTACCAATTATAATACCTAAAATAATACTCAAAGTTGTAGATGCCAATACCAGGAGCATGGTCCAGGGCAACCTTTTCAAAATTATCTGGTTAACATCCTCGTTATAATAATAGCTAAAACCTAAATCACCAGTTAAAACCTCTCCCAGGTACGTAAAATATTGTGTATGTACAGGCTCATCTAAACCATAGTACTCCCTTAAGTATTCAATCTGATCGTCTGAATAATAGGTTATTACTTCCCCTGCTTCTCCTCCCGCATGAATAAAAGGATCCCCAGGCATAAGCCTGGGAAGGGAAAAATTTATGGTGATAAGGAGGAGGAAAGTGAATATATAACCTAAAATGCTCTTAATTCTTTTGTGACCTCTTGGTGTCATATTCAAGTCTCCTCACTTAACAGCAAATTGATATTTGATTATTCATCTGCTTCAAAAATCTCATGTTCTCTGTCCAAGTAAGTTATTTTGTGCTGATCTATTGAATGATGATTGTAAACAAAAGTCCAGTTATCATAAACTTCCTCATCATAGACATAGTAGCCGCTTACATAATAGAGAGGGATTTCAGGAATATCTTTGGCCCATATTTCTTGAGCATCGTGGATCATTTTTTCTCTTTTCTCATCATCTAGTTCTACCTGCTGGTTTTCCCTGATCCTATTGACATCTTCATTTTCATAGCCAGGAGTGCCGCCATAAATTCCTGTTCCCTCTTCAACATCATCAAACCTGATACTGAAAAAGTTTTCGGGATCATCTCCCCAGCCACCATGTCCCATGATAATCATTTGATAATTGCCTTCCTTGGACATTTCATCTCTGGTTTGAGAATCCATTGAATTTATCACCAGCTCAATCCCAATTTCAGCTAAGTCTTGACTCAATAATTCTGCCATTCTAACCTCTTCCTGATCATCCCCCACAACTAATTCTACTGAAAGTTCATCCTGTTCTTCTAATATACCGGCTTCTTCAAGAAGATCTTTAGCCTTCTCTGGATCATGGTCGTACTCTTTCACATCGGGATTATGCATGTGATGATCAGGGGGTAGCAGCCCCATGTTCCCAGGTATTCCAGCTCCCCTGGCCACAGTATTCACTATATTTTCTCTATCTATGGCATAGGCAAGGGCTTGTCTGGCCTCTCTTTCATTCAACCAGTCTACATTATCAAAATTTATCCTCAATCTATACGCCCAAAGGGCTGGTCTTTCCAAGATCTCATAACTAGGATCACCTTCAAAGCGTTCCAACACATCCACAGGGATTTCTGCCTGGTGGATATCTTTATTTTCCAAGGCCATGACTTCATCACTTGCCGGCTCGAATTGGAGGACATCTACCTTTTGCTGGGGGCCCCAAAAATCAGGATTAGCTTTAAATTCATAGGTGCTGTGTTCTTCATTATACTCTACAAGTTCATAGGGGCCACTACCTACAAGAGCTTCTTCATCGGTAAATTGTTGAGGATCATCAACATCCTTCCAAATGTGCTCTGGAATTATCCTCATTTCTCCAGCTTCGATCACATAAGGAGCATGAGGCCTTTCTGTAGTCATTTTGACTGTATAATCATCCTTGACTTCTATTTCTTCTAAGATATCAAATACTATAGGCTCACTGATGTCTACAGGAGGGTGGTCCTTGAAATATTCAAAAGAAAATGCCACATCTTCAGCTGTTAGCTCTTCCCCATCCTGCCATTTAACACCTTCCCTGAGATAAAAAGTATGCTCAGTTCCATCGGATGAAGTTTCCCAATCTTTTGCCAGCCAAGGAATATGCTCATTCTCTCCCCTCTCCAGCAAAGAGTCGAATATAAGTCTCATCTTAGCTCTTCCCGGCCCTCTTGCATGATGGGTAAAAGGTTGAGGAAGACCATCGTCATTAGTATCAAGCCGCACAATTACTTCATCTTCCTCTAATTCACCTTCAGCCTTTTCTCCATTTTCTCCCTTATCTTGTGTATCTGTATCACCACAACCAATAACAGCAAACATCAACATGGTTGTGAGTATTGATATAATTAGAATTTTGCTAAAATATTTTTTCAAGTACATCCAATTCCTCCCCTATCTGATTTAAATTATAAAACTTCTGATAGACCCGCTTCTACAAACTCTTTTGTTTTGCAACAACTGGTGTTTTCAAACACTTTAGTAGCCGAGCCCTGCTCTATAACTCTTCCCTCATCTAGAACATATATTCTTTCTGCAACTTTTCTGGCAAGCTGTAGGTCGTGGGTTATATACAAAAGAGTAAATCCCCTTTGATTTTGAAGTCCTTTAAGTAAGCGCATTATATTGGCCTGGGTAGAAACATCCAACATGGAAGTGATCTCATCAGCTATCAATACCTTAGGCTCCATTACAAGACCTCTGGCGATAGCAAGGCGCTGCCTTTGACCACCACTTAGTGAAGAACACCACCTATTTAGGAAATTTTCATCCCCGGGTAGATGAACCGATTTCAAGGCTTTTTGGCAGTCTGTTTTTCTGGTCTCAGGGGTTCCTATCTTATTAATGTATAGGGGTTCAGATATGGCTTCTAAAACCGTGAGCCTGTGACTTACAGAGCTGTATGGGTCCTGAAGAACTAGCTGCATACCACCTTTTTTCTTTACTGTTTCATTGCCTTTAATCTTTTCCCCCATAAAATATATTTCACCGCTATCACAGGGGATAAATCCACATAATAGATGAGCCAAAGTCGACTTACCTGATCCAGAAGGTCCAAGAAGGGCTACAGTTTCACCATGTTTAAGGTTAATATCAACCCCGACTACTGCATCTATTGTACCGGCGTCAAGCTCAAAGGATTTACAGACCTGGCTTGCATTAACAACATCTACTGTTCCTCCCTGGTGACAGAGGACTTCACGTTGAGGTGATAATTTTACATACTCAGGCCTAGACTCTATGCACTTATTTAATACCTGAGTACACCTAGAAGAAAAAACACATTTTTCATCTTGTTTAACCTTTAGATCAATTTGTGCTTCGCCGGGAATTCCCCACAAATCTTTGAAGGGAAAAACCTCCACCGAAGAGTTGATGAGTCCCCTAGTATATGGGTGCGACGGAGATTCTATTATTTCTCCTGTAGGGCCTTTCTCAACTATTTCACCCTGATACATAATCATTAATTTATCCGTCAATCTGGCAATTGTATCAATCTCGTGAGAGATAACTATAATACTAAATCCTAGCTCTGCTTGAAGATTTTTCAGCAGCGTGTGTAGACCTTGACTTGAAACAGCATCTAAAGAACTAGTAGGTTCATCTAATATGAGTACTTCTGGCTCACATGAAAGAGCCATAGCAAGAAGTACCCTCTGCCTCATTCCCCCTGACAGTTGATGGGGATAAGCATCTTTCCATTTGATATCTAGGCCTACAATTTCTAACAAATAGTTCAACCTATCGTCTAGTTCTTTTCTACTGAGATCACTTTTCTTTTCTGGGGGCTCAATCACCTGATAGCCAATTTTCATTACAGGATTTAGAACTTCTAGAGAATTTTGAAATACTATGGAAATTTTGTCCCAACGTAGCTCATTCAACTCAAATTCTGAGAGATCATCAATACTGCACGAATTATTGATTATTTCACCTTGTTTTTCATGAGGTGCAGAAATTAGCCTTAGCAAGCTGTGAGCCAGAGTACTTTTACCGCTTCCGGTTTCACCAATTATACCAATACTTTCTCCCTGTTTTAGATTAAAAGACACTTTGTTAACAGCTTTTATCCTGTTTTCACCTAGGATATACTGGATTGACAAGTTATTTACCTCAAGCATAGAATTATGCCTCCTTTGGCACAATAAAAAAACTCCCTTGCTTAAGGGAGTTAGCTGTCTTTTGGCTCTAATCACTAATAAAAGTCAATCTGAGCACTAGAATACATATCTCACAGCTCACCTCCCTATCTCTCGTAGATCAAAGGTGACGCCAAATTAGGCAGGTTTACTGGCTTAGGATCACAGGTTATTTTCGCCTTCCCAGAGCAAAAGGCTCCAGTGGCAGAATGAAAATAACCTCCCCATCACAGTGGCGGGACCGCGCCGGAATTACACCGGTCTTCCAATTTAACCCTACTCAGATCAACTGTGTTATATAATAAAATAATTAAACTGAATAGGGAACCTAATTTGAATATTTTATTTAAACCTTTGTTTTAATTATGACTAATCACTTGTCATAGTATCTCAACACCATAGAAATGTCAAGAATTTTCTATGGGTCCATGACCCTCCTCTGCCCTTTCAAGGGAAATTTCCTTGGCATCCTTACTCATTACACTCCCCCAAAATATTGTTTCTTATAATACTTGTCATAAAATTATACCCTCGAGGGGTATAATTTTCAGCCATAAATTAATAACTATTATTTTTATTCATATTTGGTGGAAGTTTTACCTGTTTTTATATGCTCTTTTACTTTTCTTGTAATTATCTTTCTTTGATCTCTTATTGGACCTATCATTTCCCTTTTGCCCTCTACTTTCCTCAGTAAACTTTACAGTTGTCTCTTCAGTTTCCCTAATCAAAAGATTTAGAGCACCTGCAACCAGATTGGTTGAGTCATATTCCTCTAATAGCTCTTCGGCCATTTTATAATGCTTTAAAGCATCTTCACTTTTAGACGAATTCAGTAGTTTTTCTACACCTAACTGTTGCTTACCCTCAAAGGCCTCCACAATAGTAGGCGTTGATTTTCTTACAATCTTTTTCTTAATAGCTTTTTCTATTAAGTGAAGGTGTTTTTTCTCCCTAGAAGTTACCATGGTGATAGCTTCTCCAGATTCTCCAGCCCTTCCTGTTCGCCCGATCCTATGAACGTAACTGTCAGTATCCTGAGGAATATCGAAATTATAGATATGGGTTACCCCCGAAATATCCAAGCCCCTTGACGCTACATCCGTGGCAACTAAAATATCTGTATTTCCTTTTCTAAAATTATTCAAAACACTATCTCTTTTTCCCTGGGTCAAGTCCCCGTGAATTCCTTCGGCTAAATACCCTCGTTCGTCTAGAGCCTGGTGTAATTCATCAACCCTTTTTTTGGTCCTTACAAAAACTATTGTTTTTTCCGGCGATTGACTATCTAGCAACCTACAAAAAACATTGAACTTGTCTTTTTCTTGGACCTCAACAAAACATTGTTCCGTTTCAGGTATAGTAACATCATTGGTTTTTGTTTTAACCAATTCCGGAGAATTTAAGAATTTTTCTGCCAGTTTTTGAACGGGCTTTGGGATAGTAGCTGAAAACATCAAAGTTTGTCTTTCTTCTGGAGTAGAAGCCAAAATCATTTCAATATCCTCTATAAATCCCATGTTAAGCATTTCATCAGCTTCATCAAGGGTAACCATTTCAAGATTCTCAAGCCTAACTGTTTTTCTTCTCATATGGTCCAATAATCGCCCTGGTGTTCCTACAATTACCTGAGGACGTTTTTTCAACCCTTTTATTTGGCGTTCAATGCTTTGGCCTCCATATACTGGCAATGATTTAAATCCCTTATAATACCCTAACTTATTAATTTCTCCCGAAACCTGAATAGCAAGTTCCCTCGTAGGTGTCACGACTAAACCCCTTATATATTTCGAATTTTTAACAGAAAGTTTCTCGATAAAAGGTATCCCAAAAGCAGCTGTCTTGCCTGTGCCTGTCTGTGCCTGTCCTATAATATCATGCCCAGACATGGCCAGGGGCAGCGTTTTTTCTTGTATAGGGGTCATTTGTTCAAATCCCATATCAGAGGTAGCTCTTATCACATCATCGCTTAATTTTACATCTTCAAATTTCATCGTTAAAGTTTTCTCCTTTCATATCCATATAGTACTTAATAGTACTGAATTTAATTTACAAAAAAAAAGCTTTACTCAAAGTCTGGCAAAGCACAAACTTTTAGTAAAGCTCTGCATCTACTATATGTTAACATAAAATATATAATTAATCAAGTTATCTCCCTCGTTTCGTGATTTTTACAAATCCTTACCCTCCCATCTAGGGCAAGAGCTCCATTTGATCCAGTATATACTTTTACTGGATTCAAGTCCAACTCTTGGATTTCTGGAAAATCAGCCAAGAGCAAAGATACCCTTGTAACCAATTCTACAAAAGACCCTATATCAGCCGGGTTGTCGCCCCTAATTCCTTTTAATATTTCATAGGCTTTTAAATTCTTAAGCCGCTCTAAAATAAATTCTTTTTGGGCAGGGCAAAGCACATTTTCTACATCCTTAAATACTTCTACAAAAACACCACCCATTCCAAAATAAACTACCGGCCCGAAAGAAAAATCTCGCTTTCCTCCTATGAACATCTCATGCCCTTCACCTGTGGCCATTTGCTGCACTCTCACACCTTCAAAGCGGGCATCTTTATCATAATTTTCTAGGTTTTCCCTGATCAAATCGAAATTTTCTTTCACCTCTGATGATCTAGCTACATCAAGTATTACTCCGCCAGCATCTGTTTTGTGTAAAGCGTCAGGTGATATTAGTTTCATCACTACAGGATAGCCTAGCTCCTCAGCAGCCTGAACAGCTTCTTCTTTATCCCTAGCTACTTCTGATTTTACCCTGGGTATTTTATAATAATCCAATAGCTCTAAGACTTCTTCTCCATAATCCCCGTCCCTGTTTTTCAACCAAGCCTTTGCAGCATCTAATTTAATCCCTGGAAAGTTTATATATTCTTCACCTGATTTAAGCTCTTCTTGGCCTTGCATTGACTTTTTCTCATGATACTTTTGTTGGATTGAAAGAGCTCTAATCATACTTTCGGGGTGATTAAAAATAGGATATCTTGCGATATTTTTTTCATCGAGGATCTGTTTAGAAGGTCCAAACAGACACACGCCAAAAGGTTTATTGGAAGAAAGTATTGAGCCCTGGATTTCCTTGGTAAAATCCGTCATGAACATGTCGTGAAAGACACTTTCTCCTTCCGGCATATCAGGGCGCTGACTCATATATACCGCACCATCGACACTTTCAGAATGCATTACTGAGTGAAAAATATCCTTCATCAAATTAGAGTCATAAATACTGCCCATATCAAGGGGATTAGAAAAATTTATAACATTTGCTTTGTTCTGTTCTTTTAATTGCTGATAAAATTCTTCCCCCAGCTCAGCAAATTCAAATCCAGCCTTCTCGCACATATCGGCAGCACTGACGGAAAAACCTCCTGCAGGGCTCATTACCATTATGCGTTTCCCTTTCATGGGAGGAAGCTGGAATGCCTTTGTAACTTCGATAAAATCCATAAAATTATCTATTCTAATAACACCAGCCCTTTCCAAGGCGGAGTTTATTATATCTTCATCGTTACTAATTGCAGCGGTATGGCTCATTGCTGCTTTTTTTCCAGCCTCAGTAGTGTTTGATTTATAAACGATTATAGGTTTATCAATCTTAGATGCGATCTCGATAAATTCCCTACCCCTATCTAAGCTTTCTAAATACAAACAGATCACTTCTGTAGCAGGATCATCACCTAAGTACTCTAGAAAATCCACTTCGTCAAGATCCAATTTATTTCCTATGCTAGCAAATTTAGCAAGACCAATGTTTTCATCCTGAAGAAAGTTTAACATGGTCAGTGCTACAGCTCCACTCTGTGAAATTATAGACGTATTCCCTTCAGGTGGCTTCCTTAGCAAGACAAAAGGCAGGCAAAGTCCATTTTTGGTATTAGCCACTGTCACACTATTAGGTCCTACTATCCTCATACCGTATTTTGCTGCAAGCTTCACTGTCTTTTTTGAGAGGTCCTCTCCTTCCCGGTCATATTCAGAAAAACCTCCAGAAGGAATAGCTACCCTCTTTATCCCTCTTTTACCACAATGCTCCAAAATACCCGGTATATATTTTGCTGAAACCATGCAGTAAGCAAGGTCAGGTGCTTCGGGAAGCTCCTCCACGGCTTTGTACATTTTGACTCCATTTACATGTTCATCTTCAACCTTAGGATTTACACCAAATATTTTACCTTTAAATCCCCAGCGCAACAAATTTTCCAGAGTTAACCTAGGGATATTTGATTCTTTTGGCGATAGACCAATGATAACAATTGAATCTGGATAAAAAAACTTTTTCATCATATCATAACCCCCAAATTATTTAGATATTACTGTATTTATCTTTCCCGGGATATCGTAAAATCTCCCTCAAAAGGTTTTATCAATCTTTTTAATTTTGAACTATCCTCTACCTCCGGATCAAGCCACTTGTCCTCTGATGCTCTAGATAATATAACCGGCATTCTGTCATGAATATTCTTGAGGTTATCCCTCGCCTCAATGGTCAAGATAGAAAAAGCATAGAAAGGGTTTTGTTGAGAATCAAGAAATTGATCATAAATTCCAGCCATGGAAAAAACATCACTATCAGCTAGTGAAATCCTGGTTTTTATCTTCTTATTTTCGCGTTTTTCCCACTCAAAAAAAGCTTGTGCCGGGATCAAACACCTGTTGTACAAAAACGGGGCTTTAAAAGTAGGTTTTTTATCTACAGTTTCTCCTCTGGCATTTATAATTAGCTTATTAGCAAAAGATGGAGAAAACCCCCATTTCATATGGATAAGTTTTTTCGAACCGGATTCAACTACTACTGGGACTACCTGGGAAGGAAATATTTCTCCCCTGGCAGAACCATGGCTAATTTCATCATTACTAGATAAATCAGTATTTTCTACATGATACCTTTTTATTAGCTCTTTAAAATCAACAGACAAAAAATATCTTCCGCACATAAGCAGTACATCACTTCCTCTTAAAAAAATAAATAACCGTCCCTGACGGTTATTATATCTAAAATGAATGAAAATTCATATCCCTTATTTATGATAAATTATATCTATTTTTCATCAATTGTCATATAGGACCGATTCTACAATATTACGAGAAGACATCTCATAACAAGATATTAGAGAAATAAACCGGGTTTCATTTTTGTATAATACATTATCTATCTCATTTATGCTAGAGCCTTTCTTATGAAGCTCCAAAATGTCTTCTATCGTTTCTTCTAAAAAATCCATTTTCTCTTTAAGGGCTTTTTTACCATCTTCTACAAATCCCCCATGACTACAACAGATAGTATCAAAATCATAATTTAACATGGTTTTAATATCCCTGATTGTCTGATAAATATTTTCTTGCTTGTAAAATAGCTTGGTCCTTGTTGCTATGTATACATCTCCAGTAAAAATCACACCTTCTTCAGGAGAGTATATACAAATATGATCCTTAGAATGGCTCGGAGTATGAATGACTTCATACTTTTTAGATCTGACAGTAAAACTTTCTGGGATTTCATAAGCCTGAAACCCTTCTCTTATTCCCCAAAACAACCTTCTGTATAAGGGAAGAGTCGGCTTTTCCTTGAGCATTTCAATAGAAATTGGATTGGCATAAATATCTATTCCCTGCTTTTGGAGAAAAGGTGCATTTCCTGTATGATCTTCGTGATAGTGAGTTAGAAGTACCTTGTCAATATATACATCTTTGTAAAAGTATTTTCTAAACAATTTGGAAGCGCGAACAGGACCGGTATCAATAAGTAACCCGTCAACAAAATATGAACATACATCCATTTTATTTCCTAAAACATTTATGGTAGTTTTAACGCAGGTAATTCCACCATGATAGGACCTTTCAAGTTTGGGCAATATCGTCACCTCTGCTGAATCTTTGCATGTTGTGAAACAAATCTCAAGTATTCATACCTGTATTTTACTACAATAAATCATTTGTGTCGATGTTACTAAGCTTAGTAAGAAAATAAACTTTAATTTCACTGCTGCAGTATATTCCGATATTTAAAAGTTTTTATTGATACATTGCTTGCTAAATACCAACGCTCACAAGCATTTGCAAAATCGTCCAAA
>CAZCIZ010000040.1:0-21586 GCA_964498995.1 uncultured Clostridia bacterium
GGGTTAAAACGGATAGTGCAATGATAATCCCACTGAAAATTTGGGACTCAGGGGAGCTTATGAGTAAAACCGAGGTTAATTACCTGGGATTTGGTATCTACTATGGTTTGATATCAATCATTGTACTTTATTCATTTTTTTTATTTATTTTTTCCAAGGAAATAAATTACCTTTTCTATGTAGTTTTTATTGCCAGTATGGGGTTGTTTCTATTTACTTTCAACGGTCTATCCTTTCAGTATTTATGGCCAAATAACCCCTGGTGGGCTAAAAATGCCATCAACTTTTTCTTACTTATGGGAACTGCTTCTGGAATATTTTTTACAAGAAAAGTATTACCTGTAAATAAATACTCCAGTTTGCTTGATGCATCACTTAAATTTCTAGGCATATCTGCAATTTGTCTGCTTCCTCTTACATTTATTTTGGACTTTTCTTTAGTGATGCAAGTCGGAATTGGTTTTGTCCTTGCTAGTGCATTAGTCACTTTATCTGCTGCTTTGATTTGCTGGTACAAAAAATTCAGGCCGGCTATTTATCTTTTTTTTGGCTTTTTTATATTCGCTGCAGGGATAATATTGATGGCTTTGAGATCCTTAGGAATCTTACCGGATTCGTTTATAACAACTTATGGAGCCCAAATTGGGTTTAGTGGAAAAGTAATATTTATATTCATTGGCTTAGCAGATCACATGTATACTTTGAGAAAACAAAAAGAAATAACGGAAGAAGAAAATAAAAGCCTTGAATTAGAAAGAAAAAAACTAGTTCACTCAAAAACCTTAAATACCATGCTCCAAGATATTTCAATAACTGATGATATAAAGACCATATCCAAAAAGCTTTTGGACTATATTGATGAAATTATTCCCTATAATTTTGCCTGTTTTCTTTCAAAGACTCAAGGAAAATATAATGTTATTGCCCGAAGTAACGGCTCTTTTTCTGATAATATAAAAAAGTACGACCAGGTCAAGAAAAATTATAAAGATGAAGATGAGATTCAAGAAGAATTTTTCTGTCAAGCTCTAGAAGCCGAAAAACCAGTTTTGATTGCAGACATAAATGAGTACAATCCCTTTCAACAATATACTTTACAAAAAGATACAACCTCGGCTATTATTATTCCTATCACCTCTAAAACAAGGCATTTTGGCATCGTTGTTTTAGAAAACAAAGAAAGCAATGTATATAGAGATGTTGAATCCAATTTAGCTATGAACTTTGCCGGGCAAGCCAGTCTAGCGATTGAGAACGCCAGTCTTTATCAGGGAATGAATACAATGGCTATTACTGATGAGCTAACCAAACTTTATAATCGCAGGCACTTATATAATGTAGGAAAACAGGAGTTTAACAGGGTTAAGCGTTATGGCACATCATTATCCTTAATTATTATGGATATCGATGATTTTAAAGATATAAATGATACTTTTGGCCATAGTGCTGGAGATGAAGTGTTAATAGCTTTAACAAATACATGCATGGAAAACCTTCGCAAGGTTGATGTAGCCTGCAGGTATGGCGGAGAAGAGTTTGCTTTTTTATTACCCGAGACAGGGTTAGACAGTGCCAAAAAGACAGCCGAAAAGCTTCGCCATGCCATTGCTTCAAAACCCATTACCATTAAAGAAGACGATTATTTAAATGTAACAGCCAGCTTTGGGGTGTCCACTGTTGAAAAAAAGACTCTTTCCTTCGACCAAATAGTAGACAAAGCTGATGAAGCTCTTTATAGAGCTAAGGAAAATGGCAAAAATATAGTTTTTTAATTATTGATGTGATAAAATATGACGGCGATGGAGCTCGCCTTTAAGTGCCATGTCAGGATATTTATTTGCAACCTTGTTTGCAGCCTTAATAAATACCGGCTTGGCTGATGGCTCCTGTCTGAAGTTCTATTATGATTTATTTCATGATAATTCAGGCAGGAGCAATTATTTTTTATCCAGTAGGAAAACTTAGCTAAAAAAACGGGGAGTGAAGTTCATGTTAGAGGGCATCTTAATCATTGGAATTGTAGGTTATCTCTTTGGGGTAATGGTAGGAAAGCTCGGATTACCCAATTTGATCGGTATGTTGATATCAGGAATTATCATGGGGCCTTATGTTTTTGACCTTCTGCCGGATCAGATTTTAGAGCTGTCAGATGAGATCAGAATGTTTGCCCTTTTTATAATCTTGTTTAAGGCCGGTTTATCCATAGATAAGGATAAAATATTTAACATGGGTAGTGTCGCCATAAGGCTCGGATTTTTGCCCACAATAATCGAAGCTACAATAGTGGCCGTGGCAGCTCATTACATCTTTGGGTGGGATCTTTTGATCTCATTTATTCTCGGATGGATCATCTGCGCCCCTTCTCCGGCAGTTATCGTCCCCTCCATGCTAAAGCTCAAAGCAGAAGGATGGGGAGTCAAAAAAGGTATCCCGGACCTCATCATGGTAGAAGGAACTGTCAGTGATGCTGCTGCAGTGACAATGTTCGGGATCTTTATGGGCTGGGCAGTTGGCAGCGCCCAAGGAAACCTTCTCCTTCAGATTGGAGATATTCCTTTAGAGATCATCCTGGGAATAATAATGGGGGTCATTGCAGGTAGTGCAGCTTTATTATTGGTAGAAAAGACACAGCTGACAACTCATATTATCCACGATGCCATTCTTATTTTGGGACTCGGACTTTTATTAATTGTAGGAGAAGATTTCGCCCCCTATTCCGGCTTTTTGGCCGTAATGACCATGGGATTTTTCCTGTTGGAGAAAAGTTCAGTCTTGGCAAGAAAGTTAAGACTGGAAGTTGATAAGATCTGGATGGTGGCACAAATTTTCCTCTTTGTCCTTATTGGTGCTGCGGTAAATATCCATGTCATCTATGACGCCGGCCTTCAAGGTCTTTTAATAATTGTGCTGGGACTCATCTTCGGAAGGTTTAGCGGGATACTTTTATCCACCATGGGATCTTCCATAACTTTTCCCGAGAGAATGTTCATGGTTGTAGGGGACATGGCAAAAGCTACAGTCCAGGCCGCCATAGGAGGAATCCCCCTAGCAGCAGGGCTTCCCCAGGGAGAGGTTATCCTGGCTGTTTCAGTACTTTCAATATTATTCACAGCCCCCATCGGGGCTTTTGGCACAGCTTACTTAGCTCCCCGAATTTTAGAACAGGGAGAAGTAGACCCCACCAAAATAACAGTAGAAACCGAATACAAGCTCCTTATAGGATACGATGGCTCAAAGGCATCGACTAGGGCTCTCGAAGAAGCAGTCAGAACTGCCAGGGAAATAGACGGAAAACTGGTAGTAATTCATTGCCATCAAAAACATAAAAGCTCCTATACTAAAGAAGAGCTGCAAAAATATCTTGATGAACTTGCCAGGGACATTGAGGTATCAATAGAAATCCGCCAAAATAATCCAGCCAAAGAAATAGTGAGTGCAGCCGAAAAACATGAGGTAGATTACATCTACCTAGGAAAACACAACCACACGCAAGAGTATCCCCTGGTAGGGGATGTAACAGAATCAATAATAAAACACAGCACAGTTCCTGTGATCTTATTTGACTAGGTACACGAAGTTTAATAAGTAAACCTTCCTTTGGGTTTTTCTCTTAAATTGCTTGCTAAATACCATAAGCGAACTTTTGATTTGGACGATTTTGCAAATCTTTGTGAGCGTTGGTATTTAGCAAGCAATGTATCAATAAATTCAAGTGTTTACGATTAAACTTCTTGCACCTCTTATTTTCGTACTATTAGTGAAGGATCTCAAAATAGTCTAGCATTACTATAGCTGTCTCTTGATACTCTTCGAAGAGGTCTACGGGAGCAGTATAACTAAACTGATGAAAGACGCCGTCTCCTCTATCTATTGCAATAATCCACTGACCAAAATCTTCCCCGTCAAGAACGTACCTACCGGTAAACCCGACGGAATCGTATTTATCACCATTTTGTTCATAATCCACCTGGGTTAGCTCGGTTATTTCTCCACCTGCCCCTTGAAGCTGCTCCTTATAATCTAGATAAAAGTCTTCAAAATCGCTATAAGCCTCACCCCACCTGATATTTTGCATATTAACCGTAGTGTGATAGCTTTCAGTACCTTCCGGCCCGCTAAAGACAATTATGTTTTCACCCTGTTTTTCATATATCCAATCAGTAGGGTACCCCACAGCAAATCCAAGCTCGTCACTTTCAAATCTGTTCATCTGAGCTTGAGCCTCATGGGTGCCGGCACCGGTATCGGTAGCAACATCGGTATCGGCATCTACTAAGTCATTACCAGCCATGGTAGTTTCCTTTTCTTTAGTTTCTGCTAGCTCCTTTTTTTCTGGCGGGCTTTCTTTTGCAGGTCCATCTTCAGGAAATGTTCCAAATTCAAAAGAACAGCCTGTCACCAACATTAAGAGCAAAACCAAAAGACTGAAAAATATATACTTTTTCAACGCAATCCCCCCTTCCCTGATCACTTCTTTAACATTAAACTCCACTAACCTTTGCTAATAGTCAAACTTGAAACTCCACACGCATAAATGCGTGGGATTCTTTGGTAGCTTACCGTCCTCAATCCATTTCTACTTTGGACAGCTCCCAAGCTAAGGGTATGCCAGTACCCTTCCCATACCAGTGCATATAGCAGTATGGGCTGATAGACTACAGTTTAATCTGCTCAATCTATCACAGGTGCATGGATGATAGTAAAGGCTGCAAAGTCAAGCCCTTCTAGCAAATCATCTCGCTCAATAAATACCGCATAGTCTGCTCCTGCTTCTTCAGGCGGAGGTGGATTTTCCCCCGCAGGAACAGTAAAATATATAAACTCGTCTGGCATGACAACTTCTTCTGGCTCTTCTTTTTCCCTACCTTCTACAGTCTCTTCTGTCTCTTCATTACACCCAACCAAAAACATGCCCAATGCTATTGCCAAGGTTAAGCAAACCACCATGGATGTTTTACATGAAAAGTCCCTCTCCTCTCTACCCTATTTTTATACTTGCAAAAACTGCTAATTTATTTCTTCATATCTGGCTCTCCACTCTATACATCCTATAGGCAAAGGACTTGGAAATGATCCGGTTTCAAAATACTCTATTACACACGGCGGCAAGTCTTCCTCATCAGTAGGTTCGGTCATGTCTGGTTCGTCTTCCTCGACGGGTTCTGTTGGTTCTGTTGGGAAGAGATCACCTTCTTGGTCTGTTTCTTCCACCTCAGACCAGCCTCCATCTCCTTCATGCCAGCCTTTGTTTGAAGTGTACTCCATAAACGGCCCGTTTAGTACCTTTACCCTGGCTAGTTCCGTAGTAAGTATCATGTTAGTTGACAGCATCCCCGTCGAATCATCTGCAGGGACATTGTCGATTACATTCCAGGAGTTAGTAGCAAGATCATATACTGCAAATTCATTTAACCCCACCGCAAGGGCAAATCTTTCATTTACCTGGTTTACATAGCCATTCACTGCAGAACGGGTGATGGTGGTCATCTCGTGAAAATGCCACTCTCCTTTAAGATGATCGAATACAGCAGCGCCATTAAAGCCATACCTCAAAGTTAAATTCTCTGATGAAATTTCACCAAAAGCAGGACTTCCTACATCTGGTGCACTACCCTCATCTAAAGGTATTATAACCGGTTCTCCATACTCCCAACTTCCACTAATCTTACTTCCATCTGGTCCCGTTACCGTACCTTCCCCGTGCATTGTGTCGTTTTGCCATCCACCTTCATATATAAAGTCTCCTTCATGAAGAGTTCCAAAACCATGCATCTGACCATCTTTCCACTCACCTTCATATCTATCTCCATTTGGCCAGGTATAAGTTCCCTCTCCTGATCTTTGACCGTACTTGTATTCCCCAACATATTTTTCTCCCTCGGGACTGGTCCAGGTGCTATGACCATGCATCTCGTTCTTCCGCCAATCACCTACATACTTAAAGCCATCACTGTGTATAAATGTTCCATGACCGTCCATTGCGCCATCTTTCCACTCACCTTCATATACATGTCCCTCATCACTATGCCATGTCCCATGCCCATTGGGCACACCATTAACAGCTTCTCCAGAATAAGTTCCTCCATCCCAATTAAAAGATGATTCTAAAGTGTCACCATCTTGCTCATCTGTGGTTATAGGCTCTGGTTCCATATCCTGTTCATTTATTTTTGCAATACTTATCGTCCTTGTTTCTCCATCCCAGTTAACATCATCGCCTAAAGCTTGCCCCACAAATCTCAAAGGGATAAAAGTTCTACCATCAAAAATCCTGGCAGAAGCATCAATGCTAACCACTTGACCTTGTACTGTAGGAGTTGTGCTATCTATGGGAATACGAACTTCTATGCCATCCCTTATGCCCACAGCGGCTCTTTCATTAGGATCCCAGTCTACATCCGCTCCCAAAGCTTCAAAAAAAGCCCTCATCGGAACAAGAGTTCTGCCTTCTTGAATGACAGGTAAATTTTCTTCATCTAGTGAAAGGCGATTACCATCGATAAAAATAGGGATGTTTTCCCTGTGCAGTTCACTAGTTGAAGGAGAAGGAGTTACAGGTTCTGGCTCTGGTTCTGGCTCTGGCTCTATAGCTACAGGCCCGGCCTCATGGGGTGCATACCTGCCGTAATGACTCAATCTATGACCACTACTATATCTATAGATTCTCAGCTCTTCTCCGGCTTTTACATAGCGAAGAGAGCTCGTGTCTTCATCAAACCAACCATCTCTAATCCAATTAGTTCCTCCATCTTCACTATATACCGGATATTCATAATTTCCTTCCGCTCCATACCTTGTGGAATAATTCTGATCTTCTACACTAATTCGCCCCGTACCAAAGATTTTTCCATCGTGAAAAATAAGGTTTCCTGATCTGGGAAATACCGTTTCCCTATCGTCATTACTAGAAGAAGCGAGAGGCTGCCAGCTCATTCCTCCATCGTCAGTTCTATATAGAGTCATGGTATTGTTGGGATCATTTGTATCTTCTACCAGGGCTACTCCTGATGATTTTGTCATAAAAGTAATGCTATTTAGCTCTTGTCCTCCTTCATGATCCCATGGAACACCGTCATACCTTGACCATACACCTTTGGCTCCTTGGGTTACATCTTTATACTCAAAGCCATCATAGGCAGCAATATAGGCCAGGCCATCAATATGATCCAGGCTCCAAGTATAGAGCTGCCTGTCTCCACTTGTATCCTTAGCACCTGCCACCTTTTGCCAGCTGTTCATTGATCCTGCCGTAGGGGATCCATATACCGTATGAAGCCCGGAAACAAAAACAGAATTTCCCCCAGGAGTGATTACATTTGCAACTTCCATGGTCCTGGGATTATCAGGGCCCCCGGGCCTGACAGTATCCATATTTTCCCTCAAACACTCCCAAGTCCGACCACCATCAGTTGTCTTGCCCACATACATACTGAGACCAAACCCTGATCTATAGCCTGCCACATATCCTACCTTATCATCTTTAAAAGCAAAACTACCCCTAAGGGGTGCCACATAATCTTCTACTATCTCAAAAGTAACCCCACCATCTGTTGATCTGAATATGTCTCCTCCATCATTATAGCTAAAATTACTATGCCCACTGACGACAACATTCCCATCCACAAAATGTAGTAAGTGATAAGCACTTCTAGGACCTTCCGGGTCCTGATCTTCCCGGACAATATTACTTTCCTCTGCAAAAACCGACTTCACCCCAATAAAGCTTATCAACAGCACAACAAATAAAATAAAAATTTTTTTCACCCTTGACAAAACTAACCCCCCTTTAAATCATTTTTTAAACATCAGTAATTAAACCATACTTAAGCCGACCAACAATTTACTTTACCAACTGAGGTTAATTTGGTATTTAACATCATATAATATCACTACAAAAAATAAATCACCCTTTAGGGTGATATTAGATAATACTAGCAAAGTTTTTTTGCAAAACTTATAGGGCTATACCTGTTATTCTTTTATAATTATGATTTTTTTATTTTTGCAAAGATACCAGTTGATACAATTCTTCATTAGAAAGCTCAGTTATATCCATATCTTTTGGGCTCCCAGATACTACCAAATCAAATAGTTCCTTTTTGTTCACAAGCATATCATTGATTTTCTCTTCGAAAGTCCCTTGGGTTATCAGCCTGTACACTTGGACTTGATTGGTCTGCCCTATCCGGTGGGTCCTATCAGTAGCCTGGTTTTCCACGGCAGGGTTCCACCACAGGTCATAATGAATCACATAGGCCGCTTCTGTTAGATTTAAACCTGTACCCCCCGCTTTCAAAGAGATTATCATCACTTCGTAATCATCATCGGAGCCATTTTTAAACTTAGTCAATATTTCTTCTCTTTTTTTCCTGTTCAAGCCCCCGTGGAAAAATAATGGCATAATAGCTAGTTCATTTTTTAGCATCCTGGCTATAAGCTCACCTGCCTGCTTATACTGGGTAAAGATTAGAGCCTTTTCTCCCATTGCAGTTATATTCTCTACAAGCTGGATGGTCTTTTCGGCTTTCCCCGAGTCATAGGGGGTGGGCTCTTCTTTGTCGTAATCCCCGGTATATTGAAGGGGGTGATTACATATTTGCTTTAAAGAAGTCATCAGCTTGAACACAAGGCCTTTTCTCTCAATCTCATCGCTTCCCTCTATTTGTCTCATCAGGTTGTCTATCACCTGTTGATAAAAAGCTGCCTGTTCAGGTTTTAACTGACAATACTCGTCCTTTTCTAGCTTTTCCGGCAGATCCTTGCTTATATTTTCGTCGGTCTTGGACCTTCTCATTATGAAAGGTGAAGTTATCTTATGAAAGAGTTCTATCCTCGACTTATCCCTATACCTTTCAATGGGGATGGAGAAGCTCTTGCCAAAATTCTCTTTGGAACCTAGATAACCCTTGTTTATAAAATCAAATATACTCCACAACTCGGACAACCTGTTTTCTACAGGGGTCCCCGTCAAAGCTGTCTTCCTATTGGCGGGAATTGACTTTATAGCCCTTGTCTGTTGGCTAGAAGGATTTTTGATGTTTTGGGCTTCATCTATCACCATGAGCCCCCAGGTTTTACGTTTGAACCTTTCAACCTCTTTTCTCGCCAAGGCGTAGGTAGTTAAAATCACATCCTTACCCCTGGTATCCAAGCGCCGCTTATTGCCATGATACAAACCCACTCTCAAAGAAGGTAAAAACTTGGCAATTTCCTTTTCCCAGTTCCCAAGCAAAGTAGTAGGACACACTATCAGGGCTGGGTTTTGAAGGTTATTTTCCTCCTTTAGTTTACCAACTAAGGCTATCACCTGGACGGTCTTACCAAGTCCCATATCATCAGCAAGGCAACAGCCCAGCCCTTTCTCTGTAACCCTGTATAACCAGCCAAACCCTTCCTGCTGATATGGTCGTAGTTCCCCGGAGAAGCCTTTTGGAAGTTCCAGTTTTTTGGTACTAGTAATTTCCTGAATTAAAGAATTCAAATTCTTATCCGGGTAAAATTCCACTCCATCATAACTGCCGGTCACAGATGCTTTAACTACTTCTTGAACACTCGGTTCTGGAGGAGGCGATTCCAGTTTTTCCATGATCTTTTTTACCTCTGCCGGATCCAAAAAGACATATCTATCCTTAAAGCGAACTATCTTTTCCTTGGTTCTAACGAGCTTTTTAAACTCTTCCTTATCCAAGGTCATATCCCCTAGGGCCACCTGGTAGGAAAATTTGGTCAACTCTTCCAGGCTGAGAGTTGAGGCTCCTTCTCCGGCATCACTTTCACTTTTGAGGGCAGCCTTTGGCTTGATCAAGTTTTTCAACTCTTTTGGAAACATCATCCTGACGTTTAGAAATTTGCAGATTTTTTCCCCTTCGTCGATAAGTTCCAAAAGCTCTTTGGAATCGATTTTGACAAGCTTTTCTCCTTTGGTTTTAAGCATTTCAGCCACGGGCGAAATCCGCTCTCCCAGGATAAGAAGCTGTCTTGTTATTTCATCCTTTACAATTCCTACAGGCAAGGAGAAAAGTTTTTCATTAGCAGGTGTATTATAGACATCCTTTAGCTCCACCAGATCACTAGAAGTTTTATCTCTATTCTCTACCATTACATTTAGATAAAACTCCGTCTCGATTTCAGCCTCGGACTCTATCTTGAGTACCGGTAACACCCTTTTGGGCTCAGTATTAAGCTCATCTAACCAGCGACTTATCACCCTGGCAGTACTACCTTCCTCAAAGGTGTCCGGGGTATAGAGCTCCCCCTTAAAGAAAGCCTTGCCCACCTTGTCGACAAAATTGGCCTCCGCAAAGCGCTGGACAAGCCTTGTCTGCAAGAAGGATAGAAACAACTTTACCCCTTCATACCCGGTCAAAGTAAGATTTTTTTCCGGGTAAAACACAAATCCCTTGGGCATAAGACTAGCCAACTTGAACAGTATTTTTTCTGCGGCTCGACTGTTCCTAAAAAAAGGTGAATAAAGGATCAAAAAGCTACCATTCACATGCTTGACTTCGGGGATATACCTCCCTCCCTGGGCCATAGCCTGAGAAAAGGCTCCCGCTAAAGCCAAAAACTTACCTGTCCTGTTGAATTTCCAGAGATCATTCAGGGATAACTCGAACAGATAATCTAGCATGACAGGAGCATTTATTTTATAACCCTTTGTTTTGGCCTTGGGTGGATTTGTCGTTGACGGCACTTGCATATTGGTCTTTTTCGCATGCTGTTTGAGTTCAGAGGGAATATCATCGCTGACAAAAAAATAGCTTTCACCTAATAGATTGTTCTTTAATCTCGCCGGAAAAATCAAATGAGCTTTGGAAAGCAACGCTTCCTTCTTTTCGCTTTCCTCCTGATCAAGAAAAACGTCGCTTCCCAAAGTAGCCGCTTGCCTTTTCACTTTTTTATAGACCTTTTTTAGCTCCTGTTTAAAATCTCCCTTGCCAGTGTAGAAAAGAGGAGAAGGAGAAAGAAAAGAAAAAATCTCTTCTATAATGTCATTTTCAGCAATCTCACTTAAATCAGGAAGTTCTTCCGAGGTTTTTTGTGACTTTTCCTTTTGAGTTCCTGTCCTTGTGCCTGCTTCAGGCTCAGAGTCTGACTTAGGCCCTGGCTCTGGCTCTGGTCCAGTCTCTGATTCAGTCTCAATTGCTGTTTCGGCCTCTGTTGCTGTCTCTGCTGCTGTCTTTGTTCTAGAGTCTTCCTCTACCTCTTCCCTTTCTAATCCTGCTACTACCTCATCCAAAGATACAGCCCCATCCAAGAGAGAGCTTCGAGGAGTCTCGGCCTCGATATCTTTTTGTTCAGGTTTGTCCTCATGATACAAACCTGCCGCTTCCATAAGCTCCTTCTTGTCTAAACCCCTAAGAGAAAAGAGCAAAAAAGGATCCTTGTCTATCTCCCCTGCCAGCTTGTAGATTACAGCCGCCAGATGTTTACAGGGGTCTGCCCAATCAGGGCAGGAACAGCTAGCTTTAAAATCTTCCCATGAAGACGGGAGCAGTTCTACCCCGGAGACTTCCAAATCCTCCAATAGTTCTTCCGGTAGTTCTCCCATTTTTAACCGTGAAGCATAAGACAACTCATCCTCAATATTATTTTTGACAATAGTTTTTTCCTTGGAATTAAATTCTTCCAATTTTATCTTGACTTTATAAGGGCTTACTCTGCTTCCCTGAACTCTAGCTTCAATTTCACCGGTATGAACCTTAATATCCAAAACCGCTCCTTTGCGGGCATAGCTTCTTCCCCTGGGAAGCCGGGAAACATCTCGACTTATTTTATCCAAGGCTTTTACCCATTGTTCTCCCCACCAGGTCCTAGCGAACTTCATTCTACCAGCCAACCTTCCTCACCTTTCTTTCGTCTTTTGTGAATCAATTTATACTTTTTCTCTTTAGAGTTACATAAAACTTAACCTTATAGATCAAATAAGTCAAGCTACCGCAGACCATTTTAAATGAATTTCAAGCTCGAATCATTTGCCATCATTCACGAGACTTTAATAAATATTACTTTTGCTTAGCGGCTTAATCGGTAAACTTCTGGGTAAACATCATGCCATGTTTACCACCTTGGACTACACCTATGCCTACACGTCTAAATTCTGGACGAAGCATGTTTTCCTTATGTCCCGGACTAGCCATCAATCCGTTATGAGCTGTGGATACAGTCGGAGCAAATGCTAGATTTTCTCCTGCATAGAAGTATGTTACCCCACCTTCATTCATTCTTTCAAAAGCTGTGACTCCATCAGGGTCAACATGGGCAAAATATCCCTTCTGAAACATATCAGTAGAGTGAGCTCTTGCAACTTCTCTTAGTGTTTCATCCATAACAAGCTCAGGAAGTCCCCTTTCTCGTCTTTCCTGGTTCAAGTATTGGAGCATTTCTTTTTCTGCAGATGAGTTAATAACGGGATCTTGTACTGTATAGTTTAATTCAATGAACTCATCTTCACCAGTCTCAATAGTAAAAAATCCAAACGCATGCCGTAAAGGGTCACCAAAAATATCACCTCCAACAGAAGTGATCACAGTAGAAAAATTTATAAAAGGTGAAGCGAGTTCTGACTCTTCTGAAGCTTCTGGTGTAAATATTGGTATCGGCAAAGAAACAAGTAATGCAATTAAAAGGGTGACTATGATTATTCCTTTTATGAAGCCTGGAAATATCCCAAAGATCTTGTTCACAAAAGATTCTTGAAGCTTTAATGGGACTAATTCGTATAATGTCATCGATATCAAATTATATATTACCAAAATTAAAAACCAGATAATCAAAAAAGCTAGTGCTGACGAGTATATTTGTGATATTCCTAAACCCTCCAAAAAACTACCAAAAGGAGTGTAAAAGATTAAGGAAAGAGCTACAGATATAATAATTCCACCAAGCTCAATCAAGGAGGATAAAAAGCCACGTTTAAAACCCGTGACTATAAATATCAAAATAAATATAATAATTACAATATCAATAAAGTTCACAGTTTAATCCCTCTTTTCAGTTAAAGTTTCTAATTTTTATTTCCCTTAAGTATAATTTGTTTCTACAAATGGACTGTATTTCCTTTATCTTTTAAAAGTGTTTTTATTTTAGGGTATATATTGCGACCTGTGTTCGACAGAAACTAGGCAATTGTTAATCCTTGTTAATATAATTTGTAAATTTTGCTTCATTGCTTGCCCAATACCAACGCTCACAATGGTGGGTTCTTTAAAGAAAAAGATCCAGCTATGTTGAAGGTATGGAAGATAAAGATGAAGAAGAAAAAGAAAAACTTTTATAATTTATCAATATTGAGAGCAAAAGTCAAGTTTGGAGGTGACCATATTATGCTTTTGAGGGTTAATATGACTGAAAGGAAAGTCTCTGCACAAAATTTATCCAAGGAGTTAGAACTGGCAGGAGGTAGAGGTCTCTCTTCTTCCATAATCAACTCTGAAGTTGATCCCAATTGCAACCCTTTAAGTGAAAATAACAAAATAGTTTTTGCAGTTGGAGCTTTTGCCGGGACCAATCTCACCAGCTCAGGGCGGATTTCCATAGGGGCAAAAAGTCCTTTGACAGGCGGAATCAAGGAAGCCAATGCCGGAGGAACCACCGGGCACAAGATCGCTAATTTGGGATACAGGGGAATTGTAGTGGAAGGCCAAAGCGAAACAGGTATGGTTATATTGGTCATAGATAAAGATGGAGTACAAATTGAAATAGCTGAAAATTTCCAGGGCCTTAATAATTACGAGCTCAGCCAAAAACTTCTTGAGACCTATCCAGGAAGTGCCCTGATAACTATAGGCACTGCAGGAGAAAAGATGCTTCCCACCGCTTGCATTGCCAACACGGACGTAGACGACAACCCCAGCAGAATGAACGGCCGGGGAGGCCTTGGTGCAGTTATGGGTGCTAAAGGTCTAAAAGCTATTGTGATAAACGACGAAAACTGCGAAAAAAACCAGAGATTTAAGGAAGAAGGAAGTGAAGAGGACAAATACAAAGAACTGACCAAGGAATTTAACAAGATAGTAGCAAAAGCACCAACCACTCCAACATACAGGGATTATGGGACCGCGGCCATGGCAGATGTCACCAATGCCCTGGGTGGACTTCCCACCAAGAACTTTAGTAGGGGAAAATTTGACGCAGTGGAGAAAATTAATGGAGAGAACATGAGAAAGATAATAGAGACTAGAGGTGGTGAGGGCACACCTACTCATGCCTGCATGCCCCATTGCGTGATCAGATGCTCCAATATCTATCCCGACGAGAAAGGCAAAGCCATTGTGGCCCCCTTAGAATATGAAACCATTGGGCTAATGGGTTCAAACTTAGGAATAGATGACCTAGATGAAATAGCGAAATTAAATTATGTTTGCAATGACATCGGTGTAGACACCATCGAAGTGGGAGCTGCCATCGGTGTATTGATGGGAGAAGGATATTATGATTTTGGAGATGCAGATAAAAGCTTGGACCTTATCAAGGAGATAGAAAAAGGAACGACCCTGGGCAGGATTGTAGGCTCAGGTGCATTGACAACAGGTAGAGTACTAGGTGCAAAGAGAATCCCGGTAGTCAAAGGACAGGCCTTTGCAGCTTATGATCCCCGCTCAATCAAAGGCTTAGGGGTGACCTATTCCACCTCGCCCATGGGAGCCGACCATACTGCAGGAAATACAGTTAGGGCAAAGGTGAACCACCAGGATCCAGAGCCTCAGCTTAAACTTTCTAAGAATTCTCAGTTTTTGTCCACAGCCATTGATGCAGTGGGAATGTGCTTGTTCACAGCTGCTGCAGTGGGAGGAAATCAAGCCCACCTGGTTAAGTTGATAAATGCTCGTCTAGGTTGGGACAAAGAAGAAGATTATCTTCCAAAACTTGGCCGCAAGATCATCGAAATTGAAAGGGATTTCAACAACAGGGCCGGTTTTAGCCAGGGCGCTGATAGACTGCCGGAATATATGTATCATGAAAAAAACCCCGACAGTGGTGCGGTCTTTGACGTAGACTCCGAAAAGCTCGATAAACTTTTTGAAGACTAATTTTTGAAGACTAAGACTAGAGTTTTTATCATTTGCACCCAAAAATTACAGAGCAAAAAATTTTCACATTAAAAAAATTGCAGTTCTCTCTATGAAAAATAGGAGAACTGCAATTTTTTTGGGCATATAAATCGGAAAAACCTTTATACTAGTTGACAGAAATACTGTTCACACCATTTAAGGTTAGCCTTTTCCAAAACAGCATTCCTTCTAGCTGTACTGTTATGTCTTCGCTGTTCATCTTTTCAAGGATTTTTTCATTTACATAAGCGCTTATACCATCATACTCTATCACGATACCTTACCTAACTTTTTATGTTTTGGGTTTTCACACCACAACCAGTAATGAAAATAACTGATTTATTTTCTTACTAATGTTCAACTCTATTTCTGCCTTTTTCTTTTGCCTTGTACAATGCATCATCAGCAATTTTTACAATGGTTTCCCTAGTATCAGCCGGAGAAAATGTGGCAACTCCTAGGCTTATGGTTACTTGACCCACTTCCTCAAAAGGATGATTTTCAATATTACTTCTTATCCTTTCAGCTAAACTTATTGCTCCTTTCAGGTCAGTACCCGGACATATTACAAGAAATTCTTCTCCGCCCCATCTTCCTACTGTATCTATTACTCTACATGAATTTTTAATGATATCTGAAATTTTGATCAGCAGGTGATCCCCACTTATATGACCATAAGTATCGTTAATAAGTTTGAATCTATCCAAATCAGCTATGATCACAGAAAAGCCCTCTCCGGATCTATTGCTCCTATTTATCTCTTCTTCTAGAACTTGATCCAACATAAGCCGATTGCACAGCCCTGTTAGGGCATCCTTCCTAGAAAGCTCGGTCAGTTCTTTATTCTTTTCCTCCAGGGCAACGTAAGCTTCTTTCCTGCTTAACTCATAGTAGCTTATTATCACAGTCACTGCCAAGGAAGCTATAACTATATTATATATAGAATCAGTAGTGAAGTTTTCTTGCACCCATCCTTGATACCGGCTCAAGATAAAGAATAGCACGTATGCTAAAAAACCTGCTGTTACAATCCTCCCCTTCTTCCTTTCAAGAAGAAAATAAGCAACAGGTGGAATAGCTGTGATCCAAAACAAGGCATAATCCCTATATTCTTTTAGATGAAAAAATATCAGAAGAATTAAAATTACCAACAGGGTTGTAAATAAGGCAGTTCTTTCTAATTTTAAAGTTTTATGAAAATAAACAGTAATAGCGACTAATAATATCAAAGAAGCTATATTTAAGATCACTAGATAAGTCATTGTAAAAATAACTATATTCAAGATTACAAAAGAAGCAAAAACCACAATACCAAGAGCTAAAATAATGTTCAACAGATAGGCCCTTCTATAATCAGGGTCTTCAGTCGAAAACCTAAAATTATTCGTTGCATATTTTTCCCATAGATTTTTAACCATACTTACATCTCCTAACACAGGGGAACACAGGGGAACACAGGGGAACTCTGGGGGGCGGTCCTTCTTTTATGTTCCCCTAAAAGATAAAATAAACACGAAATCCCTTGCACTACAAATTTGTCTTCTTGTTAAATTTTTGTTATAAAAAATAGAAAAAGTATGTTCATTATGCTATAGTTTTAAGGGAACATACTTTTTGTGTTTTGATTATAACACACCTAGTAATCAACTTACAAAATAATTTGTCAGAAGGAGGGCGCAGGACACAGGGGACGGTCCTCCCCTGTGTCCTGCCAATTTTTTATAAAGCTGGAGGAAAGTTCTATGGAAACGGATTTCAAAGAGATTAGGGAGCCAAGAGAAAAGCTTGACCCCCAAGCTTTAAAAGCATGGTTTCTAAAAGGCTTGATAGTCGGTATTTTTCTCTTAATACTCCCTGCCGTATATTTTGTTCATACAGCATCTGCCTGGGATCTTCCAATTTTATACGGTTGGTTTGGTCTAGCCGCAGTAATCCTTTATATTCTTTGGGCTTCTGTGATAGAACCGCAACTCAAAATGCGGTACTGGCGCTATGAAATCAGAAAAGAGGAAATAGATATCCAGCGGGGAATTTTTATAAGAAAACGGACTTTGATTCCCATGATACGAGTTCAACATGTGGACACTGAGCACGGTCCAATAATGCGACTTTTTGGTCTGGCTACTTTAATAATTTCAACTGCTGCAACCAATCACCGTATTCCTGCCCTTTCTCAGAGAAAAGCCAAGGAGTTACGCGGTGAAATTTCCGACTTAGCAAAGGTAAGTGATGAAGATGTATGAAGATTATATTCAAAAGCGTCAACACAAAAGCATGATTTTCCTTGAAGCAATTAACAGCTTAAAATATGCCCTTTTGCCTATCGCTTTTATACTCTTAGGTCGGTTTATTGAAGGTGAAGTGTTTCGAACTATAGCCTTGTTTTTCGGCTCTGTGATTGCTTTTTTTCTGGCAGCGGTTATCTATCATGTTGTTCAGTGGGCCTTTTACACTTATCGCTTGGAAAAAGGATACCTTCACATTAAGGCAGGTATAATCTTTAAAAAAGAACGCTCCATCAAAAGTGAAAGGGTCCAAACGGTAAATATTCAAACTGGCATACTCCAGAGGTTATTGGGAGTAGCTAGTTTAGAGGTTGAAACCGCAGGTGGAGGTAAAGAATCTGAGTTAAGCCTGAATGCCGTTTCCAAAAAAGAAGCCTTAAAAATCAAAGCAGAACTTGAAAACAATGAAAATCAGACTAAAACTCAAGCTCAGGCCCAAGCTCTGAATCAAGATCAAATCCAAGCTGAACATACATCTTCAGAAACAGTTTCAGATTCAGAAACAGTTTCAGAAACAGCTTCGGGAGAACAAAAAGTAAGCTCAGAGAAAGAATCAACAGAAGAAATAGAAGAAATAAAAGAAGTGTACAAACTTCCCCTTGGGGAGTTATTCCTTGCCGGTGCAACTTCTGGGGGCTTTCTGGTATTATTCTCGTTAATGGCAGCTGCTTTTTCCCAACTATATCCTATGTTACCTGATGGATTTTGGAGCTTCATATTAGATCGAATAACCTCAACTACCTGGGTAATGGTGATTTTTATCATAATCCTTATGCTGATCGTATCCTGGCTAGTTTCCACTTTGGGATTTGTAATTAAATATGCAGATTTTAGTATAAGTCGTCGAAAGGATCAGCTTGAGATTTCCTGGGGAATCATACAACAAAAACAACTAAATCTTAAACTACACCGGTTACAAGCATTAGTTTTACATGAAAGTATTCTACGCCAGTCTATTGGGCGTTTAGCTTTGACAGCGGAGGTAGCAGGTGGTGGATCAAAGGATGAAAATTACATCACTTTTCTTTTGCCCCTCCTTCATAAAGAAGAACTAAATACATTTCTCAAAAAAATCCTCCCTGAATACAGTATCCCGCAAAATATTACTCCTTTGCCAAAAAGAGCGAGGAAAAGATATATTATCCGGGCTGTTATCTATCCACTCCTTGTCCTTGTACCAATTCAGCTGTTACCATTTCCTTATTTGTGGCTGGGGTTCTTTCTAGTAATACCAGCAGGTATACTGGGTTATCTGCGTTACCTAGATAGTGGAACTGCTTTGGAGGATAGGCAAATACTCTTTCGGTTTCGCAATATTAACCGGTATAATATTCTCATGCATAAACAGCATGTTCAATCTTTAGAATTAAGTGCAAATCCACTTCAAAGGTGGTCAAAGCTCAGGACGCTGCATGGTTCTGTACTATCTTCGCCCCAGGGAAAAACCTACCAGGTAGTAGATTTGAATTTCCAGGTAGCTCAAAATTTATGGAAGTGGTATTCCCGTTATTCCTAGTATTAAGGTTACGGGGGCACAGGGGCACAGGGCGAAGGGCGGAGGACACATAGCGGAGGACACATTCTGAAGACACAGGGTACGACACATTCTGACGGTTCTTTTGTATTTTCGTGCCGTGCTGCAAATATTCTGTAAAATATTACTTCTAGAACTTGGTTTTTAAACGATGCACTGATAACATGTCCCCAAATGCCAAGAATTATTTTGGCGAAAGGAGGGTTAATAGTGGATATTGGAGGAATTTCACATCAACAAGCACATCAAAGCATGCCTCCACAAAATAATAATGAAGAGCAAATCGACAAGAAGGTAGAAGAACAGGAAAGTTTCGAAGAAAAAATTGCCCAAAAAATCGAAGGATCAGAACAATCATCTGATAAGCCTGTCCAGGAAGAACAACAACCAGCAGAGTCAGAAGCAAATAATGAGCCTGCAGATATCAAAAAAGCTTTAGAAGAAAGCATGCAACTTCAACAACAACCCAACCCCCATATGGCACAACCTCATATGGCACAACCTCAAATGGTACAGCCTCAACAACCAATGATGCAACAAGCTGACGCATACCAGATGGCGCCCACTCAGGAGCAAGCTGTCGAACCAGGTATGGATACTGTTATTTAGAGTAGCATTAGAGGCAGGCTATATAAAAGCCTGTCTCTCTTGTCAATAAACTATAATTTCACTGCTGCAGTATATTCCAATAGTAGAAATTTTTCAAAAGGTGGCTTCGCTACAATGCATTTCATATATATATTAGAATGTTCGGACAACACATTGTACACTGGTTACACCACTGACCTAGATACACGAGTCAAAAAACACAATGAAGGAAAGGCAGCTAAATACACCAGGTTTAGAGCTCCAGTGAAGTTAGTGTATTATGAAGAGCACCATTCTAAGTCAGATGCCATGAAAAGAGAAAATACCATCAAGAAAATGAGTCGCCAGGAAAAGCTGAAGCTGATCAATACATAATTATAATTAAGTCAACTACCCACGGCCGTGGGTAGTTGACTTAATCAATCTTCCTCCTCTTTATAGCCTTTCAAGGCTAAAGCCTCATCAAAACCTTCATTAAACACCTTTCCGGCTGTATGCATAATAGTATCTATTCCATCTTCTTTCTCTTCAAATTTCATAGAGGCCAGACAAGGGTAATGAAGACACATCAGTCCAGCGTGGGGTGTCGCTTCTTCCGCATGCATGCCTATAATTTTAGGCACGGTATATTCTGTAGAGCCACAGGGGGCTCCCCTGAGGACTTCTATCTTTTCGATATATCCCTCATCATTGATCTTATTATCAAACTTAGGCCAACCAAAATGCCTGGCAAACTCGGAGATTGTTTCACATGTATAAGGATGATAGCTTTCCTTAAATCCTGCACTGTTCTCAGTCAATGAACAAAGGGGCTTTGGAAAAACTATTTTTATCCCCATTTTGTTCAGCTTCCTTTGCAGTTGATTCTGAAGACCAGCAGGTACCCAGTGAGAAAAGTCCACGGATGCTACAACCCCTTTTGCCCCGGTCAATTCCACAATATCCGGGATAAGCTGAGCTGGCTGGCTGTTCTCTCCAAGATGAAGCAAAAGGTCTGCCTCAGGGAGATCTTCGGGAAGGTAATCCATAGGCTCGTCTATAACTGGCTCGACAATATTTGGCGGGGTCCAAGTTGTTATAGACCAATCTTTTGGTTTTCTTTCCAAAATATTTTTCACGATTCTATCCCCGTACCTGCCTTCGACAACAGCTAATATCTTCATGACTTTCTTTAATCCCCCTTTGTCTGTCAAAGTTATCATCTGATACTTCTTAATATTATCTTTTTTTCTAGTTGCTTGCAAGGGGAGATCATTTGCTTAGCTAAAGCACTTTCAAAATCAATCAATAGGGTCCACCCATAACTCAAAATATCCTAACTTAACCCCAAATATTTTAAAGCTCAACTTCAAAGTCTATTTCTTCACCAACTTCCTGCCAGTCTTCATCTTGGGGTGCACTGATCACTATCCTAACTGTTTCTATTTCCTCAGCTTGAGACTGCTCTAACAGATATATTAAAGTACCCTCTTGAGTAACGCCCCCCATAAAATCTCCTTCAATATGATCACTCATCCACATATCTGATTCCAACTGCTCTCCTGTATTAGTCACTATTTGTGCTTGGCCAGCATAAAATGTTAGGTCTTCTTCTGAAGTGTTTTCTGCCTGCAAATCAATCTGAATATACTCTAACTGTTCAGTGTCAAACATTTGTGCTGATTGAGGGTTCAGATCCCCTGAAACAGCATTAACTTGTTCAATATTAACTTTAAAAGGCCCTGTTTCTATTGTATCTATATCGTCATTTTGAGCAATTAATGTCATATCCCCAGCTTCTGTGGTAACTGTATCCCCAACTTCTGCTTCTCCTTCATCTATATCACCTGCAGCTTCATCACTTTCTTCGTCCATACCATTTTCTTCTATTGATTCATCTTCGAAATCTAGCTCGTCCATCCTTGCTTCAATATCATCAAACAACCAATCATATATTTTCCATTCACCATCTTCAAAATGCAGTTCCGCCTGCTGTTCGTGACTGATATCTTCTGCTTCTTCCATAGCCTTATGTATTATTATTTTGTTTATACTTCTTTAATAGCAAAGACGACCTAAGATTCAAAAGAGTTAACAACAAAACTATCATCTTTGTAATTCTCTAATTCCACTTTTATAAAACTATC
>CAZCIZ010000041.1:0-21235 GCA_964498995.1 uncultured Clostridia bacterium
TTTATTTTCTTACTAACTGTTCCTTGACCAGGTCAGGAACCATATCAAGGGCTTCATTAAGCTTTTCGGGTTTTTTGCCCCCTGCTTGGGCCATGGCCGGACGACCACCGCCTCCTCCACCAGTAATTTCAGCAACTTTTTTCACCAGGTTGCCGGCATGAATTCCCCTCTCGGTCAAATCCTTTGTGACCATGGAAATAAACTGAACCTTTTTATCATCACTACTGCCTAAAACAACTACTCCAGAATTAAGCTTGTTTTTAATCTGATCTCCAATTTTTCTCATACTATCTAGATCTCCATCCTCGACTTTTTGAGCTAGAATGTAGACCCCATCGACCTTTGTCACATTATTTAAAAATTCTTCAACTTCAGTTTTTCGTTGGTTCTCTCTTAAATCCTGAAGCTCTTTTTCTTTTGAGTTCAAGTCTTCAAGGGTTTCCTCTACTTTTTCAACTACAGCTTCTTCTCCAGTTTTTAATAGCGCTGATATTTCCTGCACCTTCTCAAGATTACTATTCAGATACTCAAAGGCCTTCTCTCCGGTTATAGCTTCAATTCTCCTGAGTCCTGCGCCTACACCGCTTTCACTGATTATTTTAAATAAACCGATCTCCCCAGTGGTATCAACATGGGTCCCGCCGCATAATTCCATGCTAGAACCCATCTGAACTATCCTTACCTTGTCTTCATACTTTTCCCCAAATAGAGAAATAGCCCCCATCTCTTTAGCTTTATCGAAATCCGTTACAGTAACCTGGACAGGCAGGTTTTCCCATATAAGTGAATTTACCTGCTTTTCTATTTTAGAGAGTTCATCCTTGGTAATACCCTCAAAATGGGTAAAGTCAAACCTCAAGCGATCAGGGGCAACAAGTGAGCCTGCCTGTTCAACATGAGCACCGAGTATATTCCTTAGAGAATGATGTAGTAGATGAGTAGCGCTGTGATTTTTCTTAATGGATTCCCTTCTTTTTCTATAAATTTCACACCTTATTTTATCTCCAGTTCCGATTGAGCCTTCGATTATCTTAATTTGGTGAATAGGTTGTTCAAAGGGAGTGTAAAAGGTATCCTCAACTATTGCGGTAAAGTCATCCCCTTTTATTTCACCTTGATCACCAACCTGCCCACCACTTTCGGCATAGAAAGGAGTTTTATCAAGAATAAGCTTTGCTTTTTCATCTTCCCCATCATCTACTTCTGCTTTATCAACTAGTTTGTTTCCTTTAACAATTCCTTTTACTATCCCTTCACATTCCAAAGTATCATAACCTAGGAATTCTGAAGATATCTTTTCTAGTTCTTTTATCTCCCCCAAGCTTTGTATCATACTTGATGATGTGACTTGGGCTTTTCTCGCCCTTTCTCTCTGCTCTTCAAGACAGGCAGTAAAGCCATCTTCATCTACTTTCACGCCTTCTTCAAAAAGTATCTCCCTGGTTAAGTCTATGGGAAATCCATAAGTATCATATAGTTTAAAAGCTAGGCTTCCATCCAGGATGTTTTCCCCGCTTTTTTTCAAATCATCGATATAACCTCTTAGAATTTCCATGCCCTGTTCTACAGTTTCCAAAAATCTCTCTTCTTCAATTTGAATTATCTTTGTTATATACTCTTCTCTTTCTTTTAATTCAGGATAAGCATCTTTCATAATGTCAATCACAACTTTAGACATCTCTGGCATAAAAGTTTTTTCAATTCCCAGCAGTTTGCCGTGTCTTGCTGCCCTTCTCAATATTCGTCTCAAAACGTACCCTCTACCTTCATTAGAAGGAAGAACGCCATCACCTATCATAAAAGTCACGCTTCTGACATGCTCAGTTATAATTCGAAGGGACACATCATCTTTTTCCTTTTTGCCATAATCTTTGCTGCTTATCCTGCAAATATAATCCAAAATTGGCTTGATCACATCAATCTCGTAAATAGATGAAGCTCCCTGCATTATGACAGCTAATCTCTCAAGGCCTGCTCCAGTGTCTATGTTTTTTTGTTCCAAAGTAGTATAATTTCCATTGGCATCTTTGTTAAACTGGGTAAATACAAGGTTCCAGAGTTCAAAAAACCTGTCACAATCACACCCAGGCTTGCAATCTGCTCCACCGCATCCATACTCTAATCCCCTGTCATAATATATTTCTGAACAGGGACCACACGGCCCTTCACCTATTTCCCAAAAGTTATCCTCTTTGCCAAGCTTGACTATTTTTTCCTTGGGAATGCCAATTTCATCGGCCCAAATATCATAAGCCTCATCGTCTTCATGATAAACGCTTACCCAGACTTTCTCTTCTTCTAAGTTAAGAACCTCTGTTACGAATTCGTAACCCCAGGCTATAGACTCTCTTTTAAAATAATCACCAAAAGAAAAATTGCCTAACATTTCAAAAAAAGTTGCATGTCTTGCTGTCTTGCCTACCTCTTCAATATCAGGTGTTCTAATACATTTTTGACAAGTAACAATCCTGGTTTTTGGAGGCGTTTTTTCACCTGTAAAATATGATTTTAAAGGAGCCATCCCCGCTCCAATTAATAGTAATCCAGGATCATCTTCTGGTATCAAAGAAAAACTCGGAAGAATCAAGTGATCTCTCTCTTGAAAAAAGTCTAAAAACCTTTGTCGTATTTCTTCAGTTTTCACATCAATCACCCCTCTTTTATTTTATTAACAAAAATACCCCTCGTGCCCGGCTTCAGGGACGAGAGGTATCCCGCGTTACCACCCTGATTATCAGCTCTTTAAAAGAGCTGATCTCTCAGTTTTGTCAAAATTTAAACCTTGACAAAGGGCCTATAACGTGGCCCCAACGGTCGACCTTGGGCTGACACCTGACATCAGGTTAAAGCTAAAAGCCAGCTTTTTGATCAACTACTCCGGGATGGCCCAAACCAGGGGATATGAAGCCCCTTCCAGCCTGGAAGGCTTCTCTCTGGATATCCTTTTCTGGTTATTCTTCCCTTCATAGTAATTAGACACACATTTATCGATTTTTTGCTATTATAAACAGTTTTGTGGGGCCATGTCAAGATCATTCACCTTCATCTTGTAAAAAATAATCCCAAAACAAGTGCCTGATCACGACCCTAAGTATAGCCACTATAGGAACTGCAAGGATTAATCCCAGAAAACCGAAAAAGTGACCCGCAGCTATTAATGATGTAACAACAGCCAGGGGGTGAAGTTTCAAATGTCTACCCAGGATTTGAGGAGATATAAGCTGACTCTCTACCTGTTGAACTATCAAGATCCAAATAACTACTTTCAATGCCAATAAAGGAGATTCCAATAACGCGATTATGGTTGACGGAACCGCTCCTATAAAAGGCCCAAAATAAGGTATGATATTGGTTATGCCTGCTATAACACCTAGTACGAGAGCAAATTCAACTCCCAAAAACCATAACCCCAGGTACGTCAATACCCCGACAAAGAAACACACTAGCAACTGGCTTCGTATATAGTTTCCAAATGTTGTGTCTACATCCTTCATTATAGCTCTGACTTTTTTCCTGTATTTTGGCGGAACAATTAGAATCAAGTTATTTTTTAATATTTCAGAATCCTTTAGAAAGTAAAACAAGATGATTGGCAATGCAATCAAACTAAAGGCATAAGCTAAAATATTTATACCAGTACCAATTATACCTTCAAAATCCAGGACCCTGCCAAGAATATCTGAAAAGTTAACCTGAAATTCATAAATAAGTTCATTGATAGCATTTGTCACCGGAGGAGGAAGTTCATATATTAGAAATTCTGTTTCATCGACAAATTGCCTTAACTCCCTCATATAAAATGGTATTTCCTGGGAGAACTCCTGAACCTCTTCGAATATAGCATTTGCCAAGCTGATGCCTACTAGAATCAGCAGTGCCAAAACCACGCCATATACGGATAAAATCACAATAATTTTAGGCACCTTATAAGACTCAATAAATTCTACCAGAGGATTAAAAACATAAAAAAATATGATAGCCAATAAAAAAGGAAGAATAAAAACAAATACTTGATCTCTGATCTGGTAAATATTAACTACCATATCTCGTACAATTTCAAACCCAAAGAGAACGGCACTGACAACTAAAGTAATCCAAGCCACAAGCTTTAATAAATCTTTATGTTCCAATTAACCACACCCCTCCCAAACAAAACTTAAAAGCAACCTTTCAATCTAAGGTTGCTTCTCAGCCTAACTAAGTTCATTATAACATTTTTCATCTTAAATGTTTGAAGAATTTAGAGAAAGATTTAGTTCATCCTTTCAGTTCATTCATTTTCCAAAATAAAATTTAGATGCTGCAACTAAAGTTCCATCATCCTGTATTTCATAGATATGAGCTTCTTTATTCTTTTTATACTGGAATTCAACCAGGCAATCCCAACAGTAATAATTGGTATTGCTCACCTTACCAACATCTATGCTTGAACATACAGGACATTGTACCCACACTTCTCATAATCCCCTTTCGGAAATATATTTACTAATATAGTTTCTAGTTTCTAAATACATCTTTCCCGAAAATAAGGAAAAATATGCAGAGTTAGTAAGAAAATAAACTTTAATTTTATTGCTTGCAGTATATTCCGATATTTAAAAGTTTTTATTGATACATCTACGGATCGGGGGTACACGAAGTTTAATCGTAAATACTAGTGTTTTATTGATAGATTGCTTGCTAAATACCAACGCTCACAAGGAATCAGTTATTTTCATTACTGGTTGTGGTCTGAAAATCAAAACATAAAAAGTTAGTAATAACTATCTTGTAAGTTCTCCTCAATGGTACCTCCACCTAGGACCATGTTGCCATCATAAAATACCACAGCTTGCCCTGGTGTTACCGCCTCTTCAGGCTCGTCAAATACAACCTTTACTTGTTTCTTGTCTTTTTGAGGTATAACTTTTGATGGGACGGGAGGCGTATTATACCTAATTTTTGCTTCTACTCTGATTTCCTTATCAATGGAATCAAAGGGAATCCAGTTGACCCCTTCAGCTACAAATTCCCTGGTTAACAAATCCTCTTTGTCCCCTATGATCACTGCATTTTTTTCCAGATCCATTTTTACCACGTATTTTGGTTTCCCAAGGGAAACTCCTAACCCTTTTCTTTGCCCGATGGTATAAAAAGGAATACCTTTATGCTCTCCTACTTTTTTTCCTTCCACAGTTATAATTGGACCTGGATTAATTTCTTGACCAGATTCCTCGGCAATAAAACTTCTGTAATCATTATCAGGTATAAAGCAAATATCCTGACTCTCGGGTTTATTTGAAGTTATCAAGCCATATTTTTCTGCTAATTTACGGGTTTTAAATTTGTCATAATCTCCAAGAGGAAACAAAGTTCTAGATAACTCTTTCTGGTCCATATTATAAAGCATATAGGTCTGATCCTTTTTTTCATCAACTGACCTATACAGCAAGTAACGATCATAAACATGATCAAATTTTATCCTGGCATAATGCCCTGTTGCTATATAATCACACCCAAGTTCAAAAGCCTTTTGCAAAAATTTCTGCCATTTCAAATACTTATTACAAACAATACAGGGGTTGGGCGTTCTTCCTCTCATGTATTCATCAATAAAATCCTTGACAACTTTCTGATAAAATATCTCTTTAAAGTTAAGCACATAAAACGGGATTTCTAGCTTGTCAGCCACTCTTCTGGCATCATTAGCAGCCTCCAAAGAACAGCACCCTTTAGCATTTTGACTAGCTAGCTCTTCATCTTTCTCTCTATACCACAGGCGCATGTTGGCTCCAATGACCTCGTATCCTTTGTCCTTCAATAAGGCAACAGTTGTCGAGCTATCTACTCCTCCACTCATTGCCACCAAAACTCTTTTCCCGGGTTTATTAATTTCCGGCATCATTATCCACCACTCTATCAACGATTGTTATCCATTGGTTCAATAGTAATAAAAGTTTTATAGGTTTTATTTCACTTTATCTGTTAATTTTTATCTCTTAATTTTTCAAGCTTTCTTTTAAACTGGATTTCATCACCTCTATCAGAAGGGTGATAAAAGCACTTTCCTTTGATGTTTTCCGGAAGATAATCTTGTTCTACATAACCCTCGTCAAAACCGTGAGGGTATAAATATCCTTCTCCATGACCCATTTCCCTGGCTCCACTATAATGTGCATCCCTCAAATGCAGGGGTACAGGTTCCTGCCTATTTTCTCTCACAACCTTCATAGCCTCTTCAATAGCTTTGTAGCTTCTGTTACTTTTTTCAGCACAGGCAAGGTACGTCACTCCCTGGGATAGTATAATCCTTCCCTCTGGCATCCCTACCTGTTGAATTCCTTGATGAGTTGATAACGCTATTTGCAGCGCCCGGGGATCAGCATTACCCACATCTTCGCTGGCAAATATTATCATTCTTCTGGTGATAAAAAGAGGATCCTCACCGCCCTCTAACATCCTTGCCAGCCAGTACAAACTGGCATCAGGATCAGAACCCCGCATGGATTTAATAAATGCAGATATTATGTCATAATGGTTGTCACCATCTTTGTCATAATACGTCGCCCTTTCCTGAATAGCTTCTTCAAGTTTTTCAATGGTTATTGGTCTGATATTATTATCGCCGGGAACAGTTGTTATTACGCTTAATTCCAGAGCATTCAAAGCTACTCTTATATCACCATTAGAAAGCTTAACCAGATGCTTTATCGCTTTTTCATCCAATTTTACGTTATATCTTCCCAGTCCTCTATCTTCATCTTCAATAGCCCTTATTATTAATTTTTCCACCTCATGATCCTTTAGAAGCTTTAGTTTGAACAAACGAACCCGAGAAAGTAAGGGAGAGTTAATGCTAAAATAAGGATTTTCCGTAGTTGCCCCAATCAAGGTAATCGTACCATCTTCGACGAAAGGCAATAAACCATCCTGTTGGGATTTATTAAACCTGTGTATTTCATCAATGAACAAAACAGAATCTTCCTGATAATAGCTTTTCTTTTCTTTTGCCTCTTTAATCACTTCCCTGATTTCTTTGACCCCGCTAGTCACTGCATTTAATTGATAAAAATTAGAATTTGTCTGATTTGCTATAATCCTTGCTAGAGTAGTCTTTCCAGTACCAGGAGGCCCATAGAATATCATAGAAAATATCTTGTCTTCCTCTATAGCACGTCTCAAATACCTGCCCTCACCGACTAATTCTTCCTGACCTACCAGCTCATTCAAAGTCTGAGGCCTGATCCTATCAGCCAAAGGGGCACTTTTCTTTGATTTTTCTTCATAATTATAACTAAAAAGGTCCACCTTTATTTACCTCCATAAAATGCTTTAAATTAAAACTTCCAGGGTTAGCTCTATCATCTACGCATTTTCGTGCCTTTGAAGGACACCTTTGCTTGCCAGGTATATAGCACACTCTAACCTTACCTTCTCCAACCTGCACCCTGTCGAATATGGCTCCTCTAAATTGCCATTGAATAAAAAAGCATTAGCATGGCAACCTCCACCACAATAAAATTTAGCCCAGCAGTCTTTACAAGCTCTTTTATTAAGAAAGTTATTGTCTTTAAATACTTGTTGAACCCTATCTTTCAATTTAAAGCTTTCATTAATATTTCCCATTAAGAACTGAGATCGGCCTACAAATTGATGACATGGGTAAATATCCCCATTAGGTGTGACTGCCAAGTATTCTGTTCCTGCCCCGCACCCAGAAAGGCGTTTCTTTTCGCAGGGTCCACCTTCTAGATCAATTTCAAAATGGTAAAAGCTAAACCCCTTTCCCTCTTTAGCCTTTTTTTCATAAGCCAGAGCAAGTTTCTTATATTCTTGTTGGATTGTGGCAAAGTCAGTATTCTCTAAAGAGTGCCTGTTCTCAGGCAAACTAATAACAGGTTCCAAGGATATCTCCTTAAAACCTAGTTCAGCAAGATGCAGTACATCATTTGAAAAATCAAGATTATCCAGAGTAAATGTCCCCCTGATAAAGTACTCCCTATGATTTCTACTTTCGACAAATTCTTTATAAGCCGGAAGTATCCTTTCATAGGTATTTCTGCTATGTTTATCCTTTCTATTGAAATCGTGGATCTCTTTTCGTCCATCCAAACTTAGAACTACCGCAAAATCATAGTTGTTCAAGTACTCCATAATTTCCCTGCTTAACAAGAGCCCATTGGTCGTCAAAGTAAACCTTATATTTTTGTCATATTTTTTTGCCTTTTCAATGGCATAATCTACCGTTTTAATGATAACATCCCAGTTTAATAAAGGCTCGCCTCCAAAAAAATCAATTTCACAATTTTTTTTCTCCCCTGACATTTCAAGCAAAAAATCTACTGCATTTTTGGCTGTTTCAAAATTCATAAGCCCTGCATTAGTATCCTCAGTTCCAAAAGTGCCACCGTCAGCAAAGCAGTATTTACATTTCATATTACAAGCATGACTTATATTCAAGCAAAGAGCCTTAACATGGTCTTTCATTAGATCATCCAATAACCTTTTATGTTTGTATGGTTCCACCTGGGAAAACAAATTCCCTTCATCCACAAGTTGCTTTACTTCTGAGAACACCCTTTTCACTATTTTTTTTGACCATCTGTCTTGAACCTCATCTAAAATTGTATTATACAGGTTCTCAGTTAAAAGCTTATTTTCACTTTCACTTTCAATTCGATTAGATAGAATATCATCTATTTTATTTATTATTTGGAAGGCTGGTTCATCTACCTGATGCACCGCTCCACTAATTCGATCTATAACAAAGAAGTCATCATTAAATTTAAAGGAATGAATCATATTTTTTTCTGTAATTTCATCTTTCATCTATATTAATGCTCCTCCATTTTAATAGTCTAAATAAAAAAGTAGCCTAAACAGACTACTTTTTAATCCTTCTTTCTTTCGCAAGCTTGATTACCCACAGTACAAGATGTTTTACAAGCAGATTGACAGGACGTTTGACATTCGCCGCATCCTTCTTCCCCGGCCAAGGGCTGATTCCAGCCATTATGCAAAGTTTTAATGTGTTTCAATGTCAAAACCCCTTTTAAACAATATTATTCTGCAAATTATTCTGTAACCTTATTCAGTTCTTTGATCAATTTGTCCAAATCAGTTCCATGGACCATGGCGGCCTGGGCAACAGTCTCTCCTGTAGCAGAAGGGCACCCCAGACAATGCATGCCATGCTGCATAAATACCTCTGCAGTCTTTGGTTGTCTTTTAAGGATATCACCGATGGTCATATCTTTAGTGATTTGCTCTCCCAAGTCAATTACCTCCTTATCTTCAAAAAATAGATTAAATTCTCGTTCTGTAAAAACATTTTACTGTCTAGCATAAACTACGTCAAGGGTTTAACATTATAATATTCATCAGTTTTCACATATAGTATTACCAGACCCTTGATTGTCCTATTATCGACCAAAGAAATTATAATCCATTACACATTTTAAGTATTAATTCCAATCACACCACCAATGGCACCAAATACAAATGCAAGGAATAATCTTGACAAAATAACTTCATTGGCTGCCAAATCTATTCCGATAAGGATACTTAACACGAACAATCCCAAAAAATAAAGCAGGCCACAAATTCCACCATTCAACCAACCTCTTTCTCCAATCTGCCTAGAAGCATGCATCGCACCTACAGCTATACTGATAACGCTAGTCATATAAGTCAGGTGAGGTATTATTGCATCTGAGATCCCCGTAAAATTCAATATTAAAGCGGCAATGAGAAATACCAACAATGATATCGAATAAGCTATTAATACCCCTGTTAAAATGTAGCTGACCCGACCTACTTTACTATCTTCGTACTGATAATTCTGGTTTAATCTGGACAAATTACATCACCCCCATATTTTTGTTAAATAATAAATATGCAAGGTGATGTAAATATATGTCTTTGAGCTTTCTTTATCAGCTATTGTCTCCCTCTTCGTTTACTACCTGCTGTACACCGAATCTACTTATATTGACTGTCATATTTTCCGCAATTTTCAACTTTATCATGTCATCTTGAATCTCTTTAATGGTCCCATGAATACCTCCGATGGTTATAACTTTGTCGTTCTTTTTTAAGTTATCAAGCATCTGCTGCCTTTGCTTTTGTTGTTTCTGTTGAGGCCTGATGATCATAAGGTAAAAAACTGCAACAACCAATACTAAGGGTAATAAACCAGCAATTTCCATTTCATTCACTCCTTTTTTTTAATCAGCGTTATTTAATCCAGAAATAAAACTTTCTCTCCAGTCAAGAAATTCATCCTTTTGGATCGAGCCATGAATCTCACTAATTAACTTTACCAAAAAATATAGGTTATGCCAAGTCAAAAGTCTAAATCCTAAAATTTCGTTTGCCTTTACAAGATGTCGTAGATAGGCTCGACTATAATTTTGACATGTGTAGCAATCACAATTGTCTTCAATGGGAGAGAAGTCCCTTGAATATTTTGCATTTCTGACAACAAGCCTACCTTCTCGCACCATAGCAGTACCATTTCTGGCTATTCTAGTAGGTAATACACTATCAAACATATCTATTCCATGATAGATTGCTTCAACAATATAATCGGCCGAGCCTACTCCCATTAAATATCTTGGTTTATTTTCTGGCAAGTGTAAAGTTGTAACTTCCAGCATATCTTTCATCAGTTCAAAAGGTTCTCCTACACTAAGTCCCCCAACAGCATAACCAGGAAATCCTATTTTTACTGTTTCCATAGCACTTTTTTCTCTTATTTCAGGATACATTCCTCCCTGAACAATACCAAATAACGCCTGGTCATTATTGTGCTGATTGTGTATTTTACATTCCTGTGCCCACTTTAAGCTTCTTTCCATAGATTTTTTTGCATATCCTTCGCTACATGGATAAGGGGTACATTCATCAAAAGCCATCACTATATCCGAATTCAAAGCCCTTTGAATATTCATAACAGACTCTGGAGTAAAATAATGTTTGGAACCATCGAGATGAGATCTAAAGGTTACACCTTTTTCATCAATATCCCTCATCTTTCCCAAACTAAATACCTGATATCCCCCGCTATCGGTTAAAACTGGGCCATCCCAGTTCATAAATTCGTGGATCCCTCCAGCTTCGGATATAATCTCCTCTCCAGGTCTCAAATAAAGATGATAGGTGTTGCTCAAAATAATCTCTGCACCTATTTCTTTCAACTCTTCCGGAGTCATTGTCTTAACAGTTGCCTGAGTACCTACAGGCATGAATACAGGAGTTCTAATACTCCCTCGTCTTGTTTTCATTAACCCTGTCCTGGCATTTGTTTTGCTGCACTTTGATGTGATTTCAAATTCTAAAGACATATCCATATCCCTTTCTTTTATTCATAGCTAATATATGCAAGGCTAATATATGAACATTGCATCTCCAAAGCTGTAAAACCTGTACTTTTTTTCCACGGCTTCCTGATAGGCCTTCATGATAAAATCTCTGTCGGCAAAGGCAGATACCAGCATTAGCAAGGTTGATTTTGGTAGATGAAAATTTGTTATCATGGCATCTATCACTTTAAATTCATACCCGGGATATATAAAAAGATCAGTCCAGCCTTTTTGTGGCTCCAACAACCCATCTCTATTAGCACAAGTTTCCAGGGTCCTCACTACTGTTGTCCCCACAGCAACAATTTTTGATTCACCTTTTGCTTTTACTTCATTTATTATTTTGGCTGTCTTATCGTCAAGCCTATAAAATTCAGAATGCATTTTGTGGTCTTCAATTTTCTCTGTCTGAACCGGCCTGAAAGTACCCAGACCAACATGTAGAGTTAATTCCAACACCTGAACACCTTTAGAACTAAGCTCTTCCAACAACTCCTGGGTAAAATGTAACCCGGCTGTTGGGGCTGCTACAGAACCTTCATTTTTTGCATAAACAGTCTGATACCTGTCTGGCTCTTCCAGTTCTTTCTTGATATACGGAGGGAGAGGAATTTTCCCAAGTTTATCGAGGATTTCATTAAAGCTAGTACCTTCATAATCAAATTCAATCAACCTCGTACCTTCATCGGTTATATCCACTATCTTTCCCTTTAATATTCCCTCGCCAAAGATCAGTTCATATCCTATCCTGGCCTTTTTCCCAGGTTTAACCAAAGTTTCCCAGCTTTTTTTTGAGTCATCATCTACAGGATATAACAAGACAACTTCCACCTTGCCCCCGGTATCTTTTCTAGTTCCAAACAACCTTGCGGGGATAACCTTGGTATTGTTTAACACAAGAACATCTCCCCTTTGAAGATAAATGGGGAGTTGATTGAAATAAGAATGGGATATTGATTTGTTATTTCTTTCAAGAATCATCAATCTTGAGATATCTCTCTTTTTCAAGGGAGTATTTGCTATCAATTCTTCTGGCATCTCATAGTCAAAATCATCTACATTCAACACTTACACCTCAATCAATTTATCTCATCAATTTCCGTGATTTCGATATCGCCGGTATAATAATATTTCAAAATTTCCTCATAATCATACCCTTCCAGGGCTTTACCCTGAGCACCCCACTGAGACATTCCGGTTCCATGTCCAAAACCTTTACCTTTAAAGACAAATTCTTCTACCCTACCTGCTGAAGTTTCTGACTTTGCAGTTTTAACATCCTTTGAACCTTCTACATAGTAGTTTTCCCCTAGAGCCTTTCTCTCCCCATTTTCTTCAATCACATAAACTTCTCCTTGATTAAATTCTATCGTCTCTTCTCTTTTGCTCAAAATGAACAAATCACTTACTCTATCAACCCCATCTTGACTGCTATTTTTTCCTTTTGTTACTATTTCAAAATTGGTACTCCTTAATCCTAGGGGTTCTCTGTTAAAATCTCCCATGATCTCTTCTTCGCCTTTATCTCCTATATATTTGACCTTCAAGACCCTACCAGTCTCATTATTTCTTTCAAGAATCTCGATATCTTTCAAATCACCAATGTCATACTCTTCATTGAGTACTTCAGATATTTCTTCAGCTGTCCTTGTCACTTCCCACTCATAAGCTTGTACAGCCGTTTCTTCTTCCAGAGCTATCTCATCCCAGGGACTTTCTTTTTGTTTCAAATAGCCTATTTCAGAACCCCAGACATTCTCTGCAGCTTCAGTATAACCTCCTGCATTAGAATGATACAAAGCATTTATTATATTCCCCTCATTTGTTACAAGCTCTCCAGAAGTAGCTTTTACAGCTTCGTTTGTCCTGTCATATTCCCTATCATAACCAGCATAAACCTGGGACTCAGTATCATCAGTCAAGTCAAAATAATCATACCTCCCCATATTTCTATCCCTGCTAAAAAGTGCATAGGACCTAGCAGCAACGGCTTGTGCTTTAAGAGCCTCCATCTCCCACTTCACATAAACCTCTGCTGGAACTACCCCCTTTAAATAATCTTCTAGTTCAACTACATTTATAACTATTATCTCACCGTCTTCATTGACCTTTAATTCCAATTCGCCTCTATATCTACGTTCATTATTTTTCAATTTCATCGGATTGGGATTTCCCGTATCAGGCTTTATCACCAAAGGATGATCATTATCAACCTCAGCATCTAACGACTCACCCTTTAGCTTCCAAAGTTTCTCATTATCATCCCATTTAATCTCTATTTTATCCCTTACAATGTCATGCTTTTCAAAGTCATCATCATCTGTTCTAAATCCGATTAAATAATCCCCGGGTTTTTCAACCTCAACTTCATCGGTCACTACTTTATCCCCATGTAACAGCCCCACACGGAGTGTGTCAACAAGGTCTTCTTTATCCAATTCTTCCTCAATGTCTTCTTCTATAATATCATTTTCCTTATCCATTTCATCTTTAACAGCATAAGCCAAATTACTTTCACAAATTCCCACTAAAACCTGAACAACTATAAACATTACCAAGGTCATGATTGTTGTTAAGAAAAATCTATTGAATTTCATTTGCTCCTCCCCCATCCTAGCAACATATTGTCACCATGGTTTACCTTCGAAAAAACAAGTTTAAAATTAAAGATAAAACTATACTAACTATTATTGCCGTCATTATGGGAAAATAAAAAGTAAAGTTTCCTCTTTGGATAAAGATATCTCCGGGTAAGCGTCCAATACCGCTTACCTTATTTATCAAAAATAGCGCCCCTCCCACCACTAATAAAAGGGCTCCAATGCTCATAAGCAATTTTCCCAGCTGATCAAACATGGAAACTATCCTCCTACTTAACCTGTTTAAAAAATGATCTTAGCCTAATCTTAACCAAATAAATTTAGAAAAACCTCTGTTGATAAGGTACTTCCCCTGAGGTGCCCAAGTACTTTTTAGCTTCCTCTGTAAGTACTCTTCCCCTTGGAGTCCTGTTAATAAATCCAAGCTGCATCAAATAAGGCTCATAAATATCTTCTATAGTTTCCCTTTCTTCACTTATGGAAGCAGAGATTGTGTCCAGTCCCACAGGGCCACCGTTGTACTTTTCCAATATAGTCTTCATCAAGCGCCTGTCGGTTTCATCAAGGCCAAGATGATCAACCTCTAGCATTTCAAGCGACTTTTCAGCAACTTCTTTGGTTATTTTATTGTCAGCCTTTACTTGAGCAAAATCTCTACACCTCTTCAATAACCTATTAGCTATCCTTGGAGTACCTCTTGCGCTTCTTGACAGAACTTGTGCTCCCCCTTCATCTATTTCCACTTCAAGGAGGCTAGCTGAACGTTTGATTATCTCTTGCAATTCCTCTACTTTATAAAACTCCAGCCTGTTAACAACTCCAAATCTTCCTCTTAAAGGACCGGAAAGACTACCTGCCCTGGTAGTAGCACCTATCAAGGTAAAAGGCGATAAATCAAGCCTAATGCTCCTTGCCCCGGGACCTTTGCCTAAAATTATATCAATTGCAAAATCTTCCATGGCTGGATACAGTATTTCTTCCACATTCCGGTTAAGGCGATGGATTTCGTCTATAAATAGGACATCCCTTTCTTCTAGGTTGGTTAATATAGCTGCCAAGTCCCCTGCCCTTTCGATTGCAGGACCCGATGTAACTTGAATATTAACTCCCAACTTATTAGTTATAATATGAGCCAGTGTTGTCTTCCCAAGACCAGGCGGGCCATATAAAAGCACATGATCCAATGCTTCCCCCCGCTCCAAAGCTGCCTGAATAAAAATATCCAGGTTTTCTTTTATCTTTTCCTGCCCCACATAGTCATCAAAACTTAGAGGACGCAGGTTCTTCTCCAGGCTCTTATCTTCTCCAAACTTTTCTCTTGATATTATCCTCTCTTCAGAGGCAAAATCGCCGCTATCCAATACTTTCCCCTCCTAGCCTCTTTGCAGGCTCTTAAGTGCTCGTTTCAATATCTCTTCCAATTGCATTTCAGGAGTAATGTCTGATTTCACTTTAATCAAAGCCCTGTTTGCTTCTATTTCGCTATAACCAAGAGAAATCAAAGCTGTCTTAGCTTCTTCCATTTTGTCGGCCCCTTTTTCTTCACTCCCTGGCTCTTCCCTTACATCTTTTACAGAAACCTTTTCTCTGTCTGGCTCAACGAGTTCCATCCCTTTAATTCTCTCTTTCAGTTCTAAAATTATCCTTTTAGCAGACTTCTTCCCAATACCCGGTGTCTTAGCAAGCTTAGTCTCATCATCATTAAGCACAGCCAAGTAAAAAGACCTGGGACTTAAATTAGAGAATAATTCCAGAGCTATCCTGGGCCCAATCCCGGAAACATTCAAAGCAAGCTCAAAAGCCGCTAATTCTTCAGCTTCTATAAACCCATATAAATTAAGAGCATCTTCCTTAACCATCAAATATGTATACAAGCTTACGGTTTCATCTTCAGCTGGAAGTTTTAGCGATGCGTCCTTGGTTACATATATTTTATATCCTACCCCCCCTGTCATGACAACACAATACTCCGGGGTTTTTTCGACAAGTTCACCTTTAATTCTTCTTATCAAGCTAATTAAACCTCCTGGTAAGATGCATATTCATATTCGAGTGAGACAAAGCCGCTGCTAGAGCATCCGCAGCATCATCAGGCTTTGGCACTTCATCAAGGTTGAGGATTTTTTTAACCATATCCTGTACTTGGCCTTTTGAAGCTTTACCATAACCGCATATCCCTTGCTTAACCTGAAGGGGGGTGTATTCCAAAATCTCTATCTCTGCATGGGCAAAAGCCAGTATTACAACACCCCGGGCCTGTCCAACCTTCAAAGCCGTCTTGGTGTTTTTATTGATAAAAAGCTCCTCGATAACAGCCACATCAGGATTATATTCATTGATCAACATTAAAGTTTTGTTATAGATTTTTTCTAATCTTTTTGACGTTATTTCGCCAGATTTAGTTCTAATACTGCCATATTCTATCAATTTTTCCCTGCCTGCTTTTTTGCTAATTATACCATACCCGCAAATGGCAATCCCAGGATCCATCCCCATGATAATCAACTGAGTCACTCTCCCATAATCCTAAAATGACTTCATAAATACGAACTAAATTCACGCTAAAGTTTGTACTTTAATCATTTATTACTCATATTACTCATATTACTCCAAAACCGGTTAAAACCCTTTTTAACTAGTATAACTTTCTAAGATTTTTTCTCTTTCTTCCTCAGTAGTAAAAGGAATCCCTCTTTCTAGCTCTTTTCTATATACATCCTTTGCCTTATAACGGGTCACTTCAATTAAATTATTTTCCTCAAGAGAACCCTCATAAATAGCTATCCTATCCTTATATATACTGATATATTTAAGCTCTTCTTGTTCATACTCACTGTCATTTAGGGGTTCTTCATTTTCCTTGCCATCATATTGGTCCCCTTCATATTGACCCCCTTCATAAACCATGGAAACAAGATCTTCGCTAAACTCTTCCACATCCCAAGCTTCGGGCAAAAACTCCCTTAGCTCTTTTTCTGTAAAGCCCTCAAAATTAAAATTAGCAAACATTTCAGGAGGGTCTTCTTCATCCATGTACTTTACTACATCCCCATCATCAAATTCTTTGCGAAATAACAAAGTCGTATTTTCCTTCACCTTTTCTTCTTCTATAAAATGTGTCACTACTCCATAGAAAGCTACCCCAAATAAAATAAGTAAAGCTGCAGTTAAGTACACATATTTTTTTTTCAACATAAAACCACCTCCAGACAGGATATAATCCCAGCACTATTATTCCCCTGCCGGAGGTGATTAATTCAATTTTTACATTTTCAAACTGAACTTTCTAGGTACTTTTCTTCAATATTGAAGTTCGAATATAAGTTTTGGACATCATCATGATCTTCTAGCTCTTCCAAAAGGCTTAGCAGGTCCTTTACATGGTCATCTTTAACATCAATCACGGTCTCAGGTAACTTAGTAACTTCACTAGACAGGATCTTAAAACCCTGTTTTTGCAATTCTTCTTTAACATCCTCTAAATCTTCAGGCATTGTTGTGATAAAGTAAGTTCCATCTTCCCTGTGACCATCTTCAGCACCAACTTCCAAAGCCATCAAAATAACATCATCTTCTCCCAGTTTATCACCTGTCTCTTCCATCCTTACCATACCTCTTCTTTTAAACATCCATGAAACACAGCCGCTTTCACCAAGATTACCACCATATTTTGAAAACAGATTTCTGATTTCAGACGCTGTTCTATTCCTGTTATCTGTAAGAATCTCTAGTAAGACTGCTACACCCCCGGGGCCATAACCTTCATAAGTCACTTCTTCAAACTTAGCACCTTCGTTATCTTCACCAGTCCCACGCTTTATAGCTCTCTCAATATTTTCATTTGGCATGTTGTTGTCTTTGGCCCGCTGAATTGCCAACCGTAATCTAAAATTAGTTTCGGGGTCTCCTCCACCTTCTTTCGCTGCCACTATAATTTCTCTGGCAAGCTTGGTAAATATCTTTCCTCGTTTAGCATCTTGCCGAGCTTTTTTATGTTTAATGTTGGCCCATTTTGAATGCCCTGCCATTATATCACCTCCTAAAAATCCATTGAAAATGACGGCGGTAGATTTCGCTTATGTGCACTTCCCTTGTGTAATTTTTTGATCTTCTCTAATACTTCAGAAGTTAACTCATCTTCTTGACTTTTCAAGTACTTTTCTAACTCTTCATAAGTAAAACCCATTTCCTCTTCATCGGATTTACTTCCCATTATTCCGGCTGTGGGAGGTTTGTTAACTATTTTATCAGGAATCTTTAAGTACTTAGCTAGTTCCCAGACTTCAAATTTAGTCATGTCACCAAGGGGGAGCAAATCAGAGCCTCCGTCCCCATATTTTGTAAAATAACCTACTGTAACTTCGCTCTTATTACTTGTTCCAATGACAACTCTTTTAAGAGTTTGGGCATAATAATATAAAACCGTCATCCTAAGACGAGGCTTAATATTTGCTAGAGCAAGCTCTGGAGCTTCATCTACATATTTAACATTTTTAATGAGTTCATCATATGTACTCGACAAATCAACTATCTCCGTTTGAATATTCAACTTTTCTGCCAAAAGTAAAGCATCTTCTTTATCAGTAGGGTTGCTATAGCAAGGCATAACAACTCCCAAAGTATTTTCGGGAAAAGCCTTTTTAGCAAGAGCAAGGACAACTGCCGAGTCAACTCCACCGCTATTCCCAACTACTACTCCCGTGGCATTAGCTGATTTCACATTTTCTTGTAACCACTCTACAATCTTGTTCGTTAGTTGTTCCATGTTTTTATGTTTCAATTGATATACCCCCGTAATATTGTACATATTATTAAGAATTTTGCCTTTTTAATTTTACATTAACTACAAAAAACTTTCAAACCTAAACTAAAAAGGCCATATTACAAGGTGAATACAATTCACCCTTGAATATGGCCTTTATACATACTTTATTAACTTTTAAATGTACTTAATCTATTGAAAACTGACCTCTACTTGGCTGGCGATATTGTTGAACTGCTGATTTGCCTGTTCACAAAGCTGCTGAATCTGCTGTAGTTGTTGGCTAGCCTGTGCTTCCTGTTGACTTAGCTGTTCAAGCCTACGATAGTTATCCAATTCAATCTGGTATAGTTCATTTAATTGCTGTTGGTTGCTCTGTTCTATCCAGGCCAGATCACTCGCCATCTGGCTAATTTGATTCAAGTTTTGTCTGAACTGTTCCAGTTGTTGCCTAATTGCTTGGCTTTGTTGATTAAACTGTCCTTGAGATGTGGATGTCATATATGATCCTTGTTGCTGCATACCCATTTGCTGACCTTGTTGAGACACCCCAGCACCTGTTGCAACAGCCCTGTACGCCTGATCTGAAACAGGTTGCCTAGAGCTTTGATAGCTCGACCTTCTGTGAACATTGCCTTGAGGTGCATTGCCAGCACTGTATCCTTGATAATTTTGGGTGTGATAAGCTTCAGGGGCATATTGTCCAGGAGTACCCGGACCAGAATAACCCCTATATTGACTGGTATGATAATTTAACGGCCTGCTCCCTCCCACACTTGGATTTTGAATTTGACTGCCTTGTTGCGCTGAAATATTTTGGGATCTTCCTAAGCCAGAGCCAAAACTTGAACTCCTATTTTGTAAGCTTGGTCTTGGTTGATTCGCCTGGGTTTGATAGTTAGCCAAATCAAACACCTCCTAATGAATGATTGTTTGTTTTGAAGCATTTATTGTCGATCTATTTATATTATTTGATTATTTCTTGTAATTATTCATATAAATTAGCACATTAGGTATTTTTTAATCGTGTTAATCAAAAACCAATTCACCAATTATTTTATCCGGGGTTGCATGGGTAGCCTTTACCTTGAAAAATTCATTGATTACCCCTAACCTATAATCTTCAACCTCCTTAACACTAGTTGGAATAAATTTTTCCGGAAGTCCTACCTCCACATGAGCATAATTATTGGAAAATCCTTCACCTTCGACAAATCTCTCGACAATATCACTGTTGTATTCGCCAAAAGATCCATTTTTATTTTCGGGTCGGTAATATCTTTCAACCAAAACTTCAAGTGTTTTCCCCACTTGCTTTCGGTGAAAATTTAAACATAAACTCTTCCCCAGTTCTTTCATTTCACTTACCCTTTGATCCTTAATATCTGGTCTTACCTGCCCGGGAAAATTCTTTGCCCTGGTTTTTGGCCTAGAAGAATATGGAAAAACATGAAGTTTATCAATTTCCATTGATTTGATCATTTCCATACTTTTTTTATGATCACTTTCGAGTTCACCAGGAAAACCTACAATAACATCTGTTATAATAGAAACATCCGGCATCAATTTTCTAGCTTTTTTTACCACCAATTCATAATCCTCAATTGTATAATTTCTCTCCATTAAGTTTAAAATTTTATCGCTTCCGCTTTGCAAAGGCAGGTAAAGATGTTTACAAATTCTATCCTGTTCTTTCATGATATAAAGAATATCTTCATTTATTGCTACAGGCTCAAGAGAGCTCAGCCTGATTCTAAACTCATAATCCTTTAGATTGGACAGTTTAAACAACAATTCACTTAAATCAATTTTATAACCTTCCTTTAAATCTAAACCGTACAAACCCATATTTGTTCCTGCTAAGACTATTTCCTTATGTCCCTTTGAAGCCAAGGACTTCACTTCTTCTATAACTTTCTCAGGGTTCCTACTCTTTGGCTTACCCCTAGCTATGGTCACTATGCAAAAACTACAGGATTGATTGCAACCTTCTTGAATTTTTACCACCGGTCTTTGGCGCTTAAATTCGTAATTTATTCCTAGCTCTTCAAAGTCTTCATTTGCATTACCAGCATCCCTGGCTTTATCTTCATCGTTACTCATTTTGATCTGAACCCCTGCCCCTTGGGACTTTTTTATAGCAAATATTTTCAGGGTCTTTTCTACAAGCTCATTTCTTCCCCTAGTTCCTATTATCAAATCAATCTCTGGCGCCTTTTCTTTCACCTCCTGAGGCAGGATCTCACCATAGCATCCCATCAATGCCACCACCCCGTTAGAATTTTCTTTCTTAGCCTTTTTGGCTTTTTTCCTAGATTTTCTCGCAGCTGCCTGGGTTACTGCACAGCTGTTAATAACATAGATGTCAGCACCTTTATGATCAGCCTCATTTATTTCCACAATACCCTTTTGTTTAAAACTATTTTTCAAAGCTTCAGTTTCTGCCTGATTAACCGGGCATCCTACTGTCATCATTTTAAACTTAATTTGATCATCATTTATCATTTTCAGTTTAATCACCTGCCTATACC
>CAZCIZ010000042.1:0-7918 GCA_964498995.1 uncultured Clostridia bacterium
CCTATATCAAGTGTTATTGGACTAGAGCTGATGGATTTTAGAGCTGACAGCGTTAATCTTACCCCTGGATCCATAGTTTTATTTTATACTGATGGAATTGCTGAACAAATGAATGAAGATAATAGTTCTTATGGAGAAAGGCTAAAAAACACATTTTATTCTCAGCAAAGCAAGTTTCCTCCTGAATTAGTAAAACAGGTAATTAATAATGACCTTATAAATTTTAACGGATCTCTTCAAGGAGATGATGATATAACCTATGTTATTTTACAGATAAACCCGCCTGAAAGAAAACAATACTACTGGGAACTTTACAGCACAACCCAGGAAATAGAAAACTTCTATTCAGAAGTATTCCCTGTGATAAGTGAATTTGTTAATGAAGAAACAACTATTAAATGTCTATATGAACTTGTAGTTAATGCCATGGAACATGGGAATAATTTTGATTCAAATAAAAAAGTTTATGTACACGTAGTATTAACCAATGATTATGTTTTTGCCACAGTGGAAGACCAAGGAGACGGCTTTAATTGGAAGGAAAAGATGGCAGCTAAAAGCCAGGATATAATTGATAGTGAAAAAGAGAGAGGAAGAGGTATACTTATGGCTAGATCGTTGTGTGATAGGCTATTTTATAATGAAAAAGGCAATAAGGCTTTTTAAATTTTGGAAAGTAAGGCATAAGAATTAAACCAAACAACAGTTTTTCAATGGTATACCTTCCCTGATAGTCCACTAAATTATCAGCTAGGATCAGTTAGAAATTAAATATTAAAAATCTGGCTACTATTACTAGGTGTGTGGTGGGCAGTCGGAGAAGTGTTTGTCCGAAATTTACTACCCGATATCTATTTGAGATCAGGTATAGCAATTATCTTTTTTACTTTTATCAATGTTAATATTTACAACTTAAGAGATCCTGATAAGATTTATGGGGCACAATCTGCACAAACAGACCGGAACAGAGTTGTACTTAAATAGCGATCGCCCCTGTCTGGTAGAATAGTTACCACTATTCCTGATTTCATCTCGTCAGCTAAACGAAAGGCACCTGCTACTGCAGCACCGCTTGACATTCCAACAAAAATACCTTCTTTTACTGCTAAAAGACGAGCAGTTTCGTAAGCGTCTTCATCTTTAACGGTGATTTTTTCATCTAGGAGATTAGGCTGGTAAACTTTTGGTACTAATGCTTCCTCCATGTTTTTTAACCCTTGAATTGCGTGTCCTTTAGGAGGTTCTACCCCAGCAACTTTAATATTTGGATTTTTTTCTTTTAAATACTTACCTGTACCCATGAGTGTACCTGTAGTTCCCATACCAGCAACAAATGCGTCAATCTCTGCATTTGTTTCCTCAAATATTTCAGGTCCGGTAGTTTCGTAGTGGGCCAGGGTATTATTTTCATTTCCAAATTGGTCGGGCATGAAGTATTTATCAGGTTCATCTTTGATGATTTGATAAGCTTTTTTAATTGCGCCGTCAGTACTTTCCTTTGCAGGAGAAAGTATTACTTCTGCTCCATAGGCTTCTAGGATTCGGCTCCTTTCCTCGCTGACACAGCCTGGCATAACTAATTTTACGGTGTAACCTTTGGCAGCCCCAATCATTGCAAGTGCTATTCCTGTATTACCTGAAGTTGGCTCTAATATTACCTTGCCTTTTTTTAGCTCCCCTGATTCCTCAGCTTTTTTTATCATATAGTAAGCTGGACGGTCTTTTACAGAGCCTCCAGGATTGTTTCCTTCTAATTTACAAAAAATCCGTACTTTAGAGTTGTTTAAATTCACTAATTCAATTAATGGTGTGTTGCCAATAGACGATAAAACTCCCATACATTGATACCCCCAATAAGTTCTTTTTCTCTATATCAAAGTTACTATGTGCGATATTTTTTTATTCGCTGCATAATATGATTTTTCCTGCAAATTTGAACATCAGAAAGATTTTAATAATCTCATTTATCATTGGCTTCGTGTGAATCTAAGGTTAAGTGCTTCATGTTATACATTTTTCATATACCGCCTCGTATGGGCTTAGACTGGGGGATCCTGGGTCCAGGTACGTACACTGTCTTCCACATCTGACAGTGTTGCGTGTTTAACTCGGACTGTAATCACAACAATGTTTTCACCCATAATAAACTTTCCCATATGAAGATTTTTCTTGTAATGATAATCCCGATAATACTGATCATTATCAGGACTAAGCAAAGTTGCCGTGCCGTTAAGTGTGCAACTGATAGGCACTCCTTCGCTATCTCCTAGATTGTAGAGCAAAATAGCCACATCAGGATTGTTTTTGATATGATTGACTTTTGTAGTGTCTTCCCGACTACTTAGAATTATCAGTTCCTCCTCTTCTAGGTAGGTGAAGTTCATCAAGCATACATGCGGGTAATCCTGGTAACTGGTTGCCAAATAACAGAAGTTTTCCTTTTTCAGAAGTTTTAAAACTTCAGCGGGCATTTTCATCATATATAACCTCCTCCTTTTTTTGCGCTTTCTAATTTCTGAGCAACGAGACAGTGGCGTCAAAGAATTGACGGTGATGATCCTTTTAGTCAATACTTCCAAAAGTATCAAAAGCACCCTGTATTTTTCACAATCCACACACCCGTTTCTAAATTCATTAAATTCCAGTTGTAGCCTTAGTTAAGTCCATCAGCTCTTGCCTTGATTTATAATCCAGACAGCGTTTGTTATAGGGTAGAGGCTTGAGTTTTTCAAATGTTATTCCAGACGTGATTTCCTTCTCTGGTGCCAAGGCTACGTACAGACCGGTTTTAGCACATTCATTAGCAGATTTTGCAGTGCTTAGCATTATTGGTCGGACAATTTTCATAAGCAAGCTTTTTCCGTTCCAGATGTTCGTTGCAGCCCGTCCAGGACTAACGGCGTTTACCAGGATACTTTTATCCCACAGCTCCTCGGCCAAACTGATGGTGAACCAGATCTCAGCAAGTTTGGAAGCGGAGTAACCCCTAAATCCATGCGGGCCGTGAAAGGGATGGTCGAGATTGATTTTACCATAGAATCCAGCGCCCGAGACGATGTTAATAATTCGTGATTTTTTTGTCTTTATCATCGTGGGGAGCAATAGGCGGGTAAGCATATAAGTTCCCAGATAATTCACACCCATATTTAGCTCAAATCCATCTTCCGTTCGACTCCGAGTATCTGAGAATAGGCCAGCGTTGTTAAACAAAATGTCTAGGCTGTCATACCGATCAGAATAGTTTTTGGCAAAGGTCCTGATTGAATCAAAGGATGCCAGATCGGCCTGCATGATGTTAATATCAGCACCGGTTTTTTTCTTGATGATCTCAGCACTAAACCTGGCTTTTTCCATGTTCCTGCAAACCATTATTACGTTAAATCCCTGTAGTGCAAGCTCCTGTGCCGTAACAAAGCCGATGCCGGAGTTAGCACCGGTAACCACCGCTGTTTTAGGTTTCATTTTGTACACCTCATTATATTTTTTTAGTACTTTCGAAAACCCGAATTCGACAGTAACTAGGCAAATAAACCACCCATAATGCCTGAGACACCTGAAATTCAAGTTATGTTTGAACAGCCAAAAGCTCATCCATGGCAAGTTTACTAGAAGGAGAAAGCGCCCTGTTTGCCACCATGGAAAAGATAATCCTTTCCATACTTACCCGGTGTGGTTAGGATTTTGTCCAGCTCGAGCTGCTTCTAGAGCTGGTCTAAAGACCAGCTGTCGGATTTGTGGTCCTTTAAAAAAATAATGATGTAATAGTTTCTTTAAAAACTTTTATTGCAGAAGCCAGCACAAAAATAGCCACAACAATTGAACCTACCGGATCAATATAAAGATGCCATTCATATGGAGTGAAAATTTCTGATGAAACCAAAGTAATCACAACGCTACTGTCTACAACAGTCTTTGAACGATAAAGTTGCCACTGGGCCTCAAGTATAGGGGTAGATTCTTCTTTTGCAAGGGATCGATGTTTTTTCCAGAAATAACCGTTTATTATAACACCAAAAAGAGCTATTACAAGCCCCGGTAAAATCCACCCAACTTCTTTTGGGTCAGCAAATTCATTTATTGTATTTACTATTATAAGGCCAAAAGAAAAAAACATTACAATTGAAATAAATAAGCCTGATAAATTTTCTAACTTATCACTATAGTAGATTGGTTTTGTTATAGAGGTTTTATTAACTTTTTTAAAAATAAACCAGGAAAAAAACAAACTGAGAAGTTCTGTAGTCCTACGAAGTAAGTCTGCAAAAATTGTTGCCGATTGACTTACCAGGAAAGCATATGTAGTAACAAAAGGACCTAGCAAGCTTATCATCCAGGCGGCTCTCAAAGTTTTTTCCTTTTTATAATAGATTTCATTTTGATCGGTATTCAACTAAAAAACTCCTTATCAATATAAGTTATCCTTATTAAAACATGTCATTATACAAAACCCATTTGATAGAAGAGAAATAATATATATGAAAAAGCAGATATTGATACCGGCAATGTAATGGTATCACTACCTTTTTTGGACATGCCTTCTACAATAGTTCCAAAAGGAGCTATAATAAATGCGTTAATAACTGCATACAAAATTGAAGTTTGGCCATAAAATATAAAAATAATCACCAGTGTTAAAAAAGAACTTGCAGCCATAGAAAGTGATCCTTCCAGGGTCTTTTTAGGGTCAAACAATATATTCTTAATCCTATTAATACCCCAAAACTTACCTATAAGAGCAGCAGTTGCATCCCCTATCCCCCACGTAATAAATCCTAACACAATATATAGCTTTCCCTGAGGGCCTAATATACCCCAAAAAACCAGAATCAAAATACATTTGGTGATACCTATATTGGCAATCTGATTTGATATTTCAATGCTCCCCTCTTTCCTTGCTATATGAATTTCCTTAAGTTTACCCAAATATATAAGTAACTTTGAACCTACGTGAACAGACCCGTAAAAAAAGAAGGTAGTAAGAAAAGCATTCCACCAGCTCAAATAAACCTCCAATAAGATAAAAATAGAAAAACTCGCGAGAATGTGAAACATTTTTCTTATAAGTTCCCTGGGAAGGCTTATTAGCTTACTTATCAGATATATAGTTAATGCTCCTATAATGTAATATAAAAGAAAATAAATAGCGGGCATTTTATACCTCCATTAATCTTTCTACTCCAATATTTAATTACCCTTCATCATCAACATTACCACCTTTTTTGCCAGAACCATCAATATCGTAAATTGGCCAAAAATTTAAGGCCAATGATAAGCTCAAAGGTTTTAGCCAAAAAGGATATAATTATCTGCTGGGAAATCTCAGGGCAAATAAACTCAAGGATACTTCAATTTAAGTTGAAATTATTATGAGTCCATGGCAAAACTCGTTACATTGTCAAACTCATAGTACTCTAACCACGATAAATCATGGGGGTTAAACCTACCTTCTATCAAATCTCCCACGGCTTTTCCCAGGGGCGGGCGCTTTAAGTACAAATCGGGACGAAAGACAGGTTTCTTTTCATCCCTTTGAGGAGCAGTATCAACCCAGCTATAAACGCTGTTCCAGGTTTTATATATACTGGGATAATCGGGCAAGTAGTTGTGGAGAAAAACTACTTCTATACCGCAGTTTTCCAATTCCTGAATAAGCTTTACCCGCATCGGAGTAAACATATGTATGCCATGTAAAACTACTCTTTTTACCTCTTGGTTATTAAAAGAAAAATGGCGCCAACTATCGGCTTGTTTTTCCAACCATTCCAAAAGTCTTCTTTCACCTTCCAGGTATCTTTTCTCTTCTTTCCCTTCTAGACCACTTTCTATCAGTTTTTCTATCGCCTTTGTTTTTTCATTTATCTCAAATTCCATGTAATCTGCCAAAGCGCGGGAAAAATCAGACATGGTGAAATTACCAGGCATTGAAAAACAATCTTCATATCTGGTGAGCAGCTCCCGGTACAGTTCAACAAAACATTTCTGTTCAGAGGTCAAATCTCCAAGATCAAGATCGCTGTAGTCAACATTCATCTCTTGTAAAAATCTTACTGCTTTAAACAGGTCGTGCCTGTTAAACTTTAAAGCTTTTTTCATCTTCCAGTTAATATCTAGTTGGTCGATGGTATTTGAAATTAGCACCAGTTGTTTTATGTGCAGCTCCGTATTGGTAAGCCACTCTGGATAAATTCTTTCTAGCACATCCTCCACAGTACATATACAGGGAACAAAATCTCTTCCATAAAGCCCGCTTAAACCGCGGACTAGAGCGCGGGAACTGCATAGATGCGGGCAATCCTTTATTTCATCCCAAAAACTTGTTTCACTAATTCCAAATGGGTCAGCATAAGTATAAATTTTATGCGAGGCCATTATCCTTTTCCCCCTTGTTTTATGCTAAGCAGCCCCTGCCAGGACTTGGGCCGTTGAAAAGCTGTGTACCAGAAAAAAGTGAAATTTCTCAGTGCCCGGGTCATGGCAACGTAAAGTATCCTGGTTTCCTCACGCATTTTTTCTTCCTTCTCCACTGCCGAGCTATAGTGCGAGCTCTGCATCACAACAGGGTTACCTGCTGTTTCTGCATCTGAGTAATATATCCTGTAACCTATTTTATTGTCGTCACATATTATTTCCGCACCTTTACTTTCTCTTTCTTTATCTATTTGAGCATACCCAAAAGGCACAATAACTGTATCAAACTCTCTGCCTTTAGCTTTATGCACGGTGATGCAGATTATTTTCACTTCTCCGTGATCCTCTGTAAAAATATCTTCCCTTGTTTTTTCACTTTGTCCCGTGGTTATTTTTATTTTAAGATCAGTTTCCAGCCTGTTTATAGTTAAATAATCGACATTGTGACTTTTCGTCAGTTTTTCAAACACTAACTCCAGGTTTCTTTTGTAGTATGTCCGGGCTTTATTTACTTCTGTCTCCAGACCTGAATATGAGGAAGCATAAAAGTCCCAGGGCCTTAAGACTTCTGCCATGGTCCTCAAAACTTTTAAGACCGGCTCCTGCTTTAATTTGTCAACCCATTCCCTCCAGCTTGTCTGCTCCTCCCCGGCAAAACCTTTGTTAGCTAAGCATGTCCGAAAGTAATTATCGAATTTATCAATCAGATATTCGAGCTTTTCCTGTTCACTTTTGGTATAGAGATAAATTAAATCTATCTGCTCGTTAAAATAAGGGGTAGTAACCAAATTAAAAAGGTATTTAGGTTTTAATGGATATTTCAATGCCAGTACCAGTTTGTACAGATCTATAGCCGGGTCTGAAGAATATAAATTACCACCAGTATCTACCTGAATAAAAATATTGCTGCTAGCACCATAATCAGCAGCGTTCCTACAATAATTATAAACCTGTCTTGCTTCCCAGTTATTCCTTACCAGCACTGCAATGGTTCTCTCTTCTTCTTTAAGCAAAGCTCCCTTTTCAATTTTTGCCTGTATTTCCTTTCTTCGCAAGCTTATTTCCCTGACAATACTTCTGCCAACTTCTTTTGAAAGCGGGGAACTTAAGTTTACGATACGGAAATAATTTTCTACTCTTCGTCCCTTATTTAAACTTACTTCTCCTTCTAGTTTGTCTTTGTCAGGTGAGTAAGTGAGATTTTGAAATTTACCCCATCTTGCAAAAAACTTTTCGGATATTTTTAATAAACCGGTGTCAGTGCGATAATTTTTATTAATAGAAAACCATTGCCAGTTTTCCGGAAGCGGTTTATCTACTAATTCATCGAAAGCTGCTTCCTCAGCACCCCTGAACCTGTAGATACACTGCTTGATATCGCCAACCACAAAAAGCGTAAAGCGGATTTTGAGTTGAAGTTCTTTTATCAAATCTATCTGAATGTTATCGGTATCCTGAAACTCGTCCACAAATAAATAATCAAAGTTGATATCAGTCAAATCTATCTGCT
>CAZCIZ010000042.1:8018-21231 GCA_964498995.1 uncultured Clostridia bacterium
ATCTGCTCAATAAAAGAAAACCAGAAAGAATCGCGCGTAAGCATGTAGTAATTTTGAAAGCACAATCTGAGCCTCGATTTCATGTTATCTGCCGCTTCATTAGTAAAGGTGATCATGGCTGCTTTCTCCGCAAATTCTTCAGGTAAGTAGTTATTTACGTACTGCAAGTAGGTAAGACGTGAGATCATGGACAGAGTTTTTCCAGTCCCCGCACCTGCTTCAACCATTATGTGTTTGTCCGGATCAGCGTGCTCAATTTTAAACTGGCTGTAATTAAAACCCGAGTTTTGATCCAACCATGAAAGAAGATGGTCATACCTGTCCAAATTTTCTTCGGAACCATCATTAATGTGGAAGTTCTCCATTTCATTCAGTTCACCCAAGCTGCATTTAGGATAAGTTACCAGTAAATTAAAAGCAGAATATGTATTGGTGTTGTGGCTTTTAAAGCTTTCCTCTACAGTGAAGCATTTATCTATTTTCTTTAGATTGAGTTCTCCCTTGGAATAGAACAGGTTAAGTTCCCTTAATGTCTTTTGGAAATAATCAATTATACGATCATAAACATGAGGCCCGGAAGCAATCAAGTACAACTTGGTGCCTTTTTTGTATTCCTCAAAGATTTTTTCTATTTCCTGCAGGTTCTCAATGTAAGTCAGAATAGAATAGGCTTTTCGCCCAGAAGTTTCAACCTTACCTTCCTCGTAACTACCATCCTTTGCAGTAGTCATTTCAATGTATTCTTCACTTTCAAAAAGCCTACGAATGACTTTAATTTTTTCGGCAGTAAGGGTATTACCACCAAAATTTTTATCTGCCAACTCGAAAGCCTGATTAATTTTTTTAATAAAAGCTTCCCTACTCGAAAGGTCCTCTTCAAAGATGGTCCACTCCTCACCCCCCGATGCCAGATCCAACCTTGATTTAGTAAAATAATCTCTGGAAATATTTGGGTAGCAAGCCATATCAAAGGTTTTGGGGTTGTAATTAAATTCCTGCTTGATCTTTTTCAGGAGTTCAAATCGGTATTTTCTGCTCTGGTTTTTGGGATATTCATACTCTTGAACTGCTCCGTTAGGTTGATGGTAAACAACTTTCTCTACTTCATCCCTTATTTTTAGAGCACCTGTTTGTTTCCAGCCTTTAACCTCAATAATTAAAACAGCCATACCAGGCAGCAGCACACAAAAATCAAACTCCTGGCCGCTTACTTCCTTATTATGATATATCACTGTGTTTTCATCAGGAAAATATTCTTCCATTAACTGAAATACTTTTTTCTCGGCTTGATTGGAAGTATACGGCTTGGTAGGAACCATTATTGCCAAAAAATCACTCACTTCCTTTATTAATACTATCAAAACTTACAACAACACTACCATCTTTATTGCCATTAGTGGCAATATAATTAATATACTCTTCATTATAATTAAAGTCTAAGAACTCCCAAAAAGTTCTACCCAGGGCCCCTAGTATTTGTTTTGGTCCTTGGCCTTCTTTACGATAAAAACAGCCAGCTTTAGCATTTAGTCCTTTTTCAATAGCCAGTTTTACTCCTTCGGTAAAGAAAAATCTGTATTTTGAGCCTGGATTATTCCAGTTATCTTTACCAGCAAAAAAGCCATATACTTCTCGCGGGTTTTTGTTTAATAAATAATCTGCAATAATGACGGGAAGGTTATTATCTTTCCAGTGCTTAGCTGCATTTTTGTTCATTACTTCATCATAATCATGAATGGGTTCTAAAGCATCCACTATACCGTATCCGGCAGATATTATGACTAATCTTATATTACCTGTTTTGATAGATTTGGTTATTGATGACTTTGATGAAGAAAAAGCATCATATGGTGAACCAGTATAAAGATATATAGCGCTTGTCCTGGAGGAATTCTTCTCAATACAGTACTCCATTTCCTCCCTTGCATTTTGCAACTTGTCCCAGGTGTTAGGGAGATCTTCTTCTGTTATAGATCTACTAGGTGTAGCAATTTTACCGGTGGGAGACTTAGTTTTGCAGCATGGCAAAAAACAAATTGTATCAACATCTTTTGAAAAATTTAACTCCTCTTTCTTAGTGGGATTCGATACAGCTTCGGTATCAGGGTTTTTTTGCATAGAGCCATTGATGGAAATGGGGTAATTTTTATTGATTAAATTAGCTAACTTTTTACCTGCTTCAAGAGCATTTAAATTTTCAAAGTACGAGTTTAATTCTTTTTCATTTATGGAAGCTACCTGCCATACAAGGCTATCAATGTGTATCATGGTTATTCCCGGTATTACCTTTCTCAAATTATTCAAAATGTTACTCCAGATTTTTTGGATTTCTTTTTCTTCTTCTCCACTATAAAGGCCAATGTTATTTGTAAACTTAATTATTCTTGAATCAACAGGTATAGGTATTTTATTATAATCAAAATCATTTTTGCCAGCCATCATTAAACTTATTCCAAGGCATTTCATAGCAAAGACTATAGTCTTTGCCTGTTTATCCTGATTCATTGTTTTAGAAAGCTCTCTCCATATGTATAAAAATGTTCTAGATGCACTATCAGGGTCAAAATTCCAAAGAAGACTTGCTAAATTACTATTTAAAAATTTATTAAGCCGTGATAATTTTAGTTTTTTCTTTCGTTCCTTTTCATAAAATGATTTTAAAATTTTTTCTAGATGTGCAGGTGAAGAAGGTGCCGGAGAGCTTTTCAATAAGTTTTCTAAGGGTGGCCAATAAGATGTTTCAGCTTTTCCTTTAAGTTGGAAATCGTTCAAGCCCGCAACAACCATTAAAGTTGCAAATGGACCGTAACCATAGTCTTTCATAAATGGATACATATGCTCCCATTCCGGCTCTTTTTTAACAATATACTCCCATGATTTCCAAGGGATTTGGGAAAGTATATTAGTTATTTCATGGAAGATGTCCTGAGAAGTCTTATTATTATCATTTTTAACGCTGGTTTTAGTTTCTGTAATACTTTTTACATTTTCATCACTGTTAATTTTTCTACTATTTTCTCTTTGTAGCTGGTTTTTATCAATTGCAGTAAGCTCCAAGTTAGAGGTTATTATCAACCTAAAAGCTTTGTCACTTAGCTGGTCATATAAATTATTGCATATCACCTTACCAAGGGAACTAGCATGAGCCATTTCACCTTTATTTATATCATAGGAACTAATCTCTACGACTCCATACCAGCTTTTTCTTTTGCCATAGGACTTCAGGTTTGAGACATCCAGCTTACTGCTTTTCCCTTTCTGGCTTGCTTCCTCAAGAAGACTTAAAATTTTATTTAGCCTTTTTAGCCAGAAGTTATCATACTTGCTACCCATGTGGTATCCCTCCTCTGGCTTAAGGGGATTTATATTATCATCATCTTTATATATGCAGATTTTTTAGTGATCACAGTGGCGACAGCAGTTTAGTAGTAAACCTATTCTTTACTAGTCCAAGAACTCTCTCCCTTATCTAAAAGCTATCATTTCAATAAAACACATACCATATTTATCATCCCACCAGGCGCAGGCCTCACCTATGCACTTGGCTTTTTGCCTGGTCTTCTCCAAGTTTGACTCACTTTTTAAAACTCCAGCAAGTAGAACCGGGCATACTTTATTACTCAATTTTATTCACTCCAAAGCTTACCATTAAATTCGAAAATCCATTTTTTTGAATCCTGCAACCTTTGATGCCTTTATAATATAGCAACGACTCTATTGTTCTATCTACCTGCAAAATAAATTACTGGTACCTATCAGATTCTATGCCCCTAATGTCTCTCCCTTCAATATTTAAAATTAAACTTCCACATATAGCGTTTATTATGGAGAATTAGTTTAAAAAAGAATTAAATGTTATAATTTATTAGAGAAAATTAATTGAGAGGTTTTAATATGGATTACAAAACCCTTTATCAGGAGTACTTAAGGCTTCTTGAAGAAAACAAAAAATTAAAAAAAGAGCTTCAATCGCTTAAATTTAATCAGGTAGAGGAAGAGGAAAATGATCAAGTGTACGGAGATAATCCTGATAATTCTGATAATAACTTATATATACCAACCGGGGAACAAGAAGTCCGGGAGTCAAAACTCCAGGAATCAGAACTCCATAAATTAGAAACCCATGAAACTGAATCAATAAAAACCAACTATAATATTTATATTCCCTCTCTTTCTTCCTCTCCTTCAATCCATACTTCTCACTCTTCTTCATCTACATTGACTTATAAAAGCCCACCCCAAGATAAAATCAAGTGTTTTGAAAATCTTTTCATTGGTAGAAAAGATGTCTATGCCAAAAGATGGGTCAATAAGAATAAAGGAACAGCAGGGTATTCACCTGTATGTCACAACGAATGGAAAAAAGGACTTTGCAACAAACCAAAGACAAAATGTGCTTCCTGCCCTAATCAGGATTTTGATAAGTTTTCTGAGAAAGCAATAGAAAGGCACCTAAAAGGTCAGGAAGTTTATGGGATCTATCCCCTTTTAAAAAATGACAGCTGCAGGCTACTTGCTATAGATTTTGATGATGAGGGTTGGAAAGACGATGTCAAGGTTATAAGGGATATATGTAATAAATATGAAATACCTGTGGCAGTTGAGCGTTCTAGGTCTGGAAATGGTGCTCACGCTTGGTTCTTTTTTGAAGAAGAAATCGGCGCCTCTCTTGCAAGAAAGATGGGAACTGCTATATTAACAAACGCCATGTCAAAAAGACATCAACTCCAGTTTGAATCTTATGATAAGCTGTTTCCCTCCCAGGATTCACTACCAAAAGGCGGGTTCGGAAATTTAATCGCCCTACCCCTACAAAAAGAAGCAAGAAAATACCACAACTCAGAATTCATAGATGAAAACTTTGATCCCTACCCTGATCAGTGGAAGTTTTTAAGCCAGGTGCAAAGATTGAACTTGGAGCAAGCAAAACAAATCATATCAAGACTCGCCCCTGAAGATGAGCATGGTGACTTGAGAACTTCTCCCTGGATTAGGAAAAAAGAAAAGATTAAAGAATTGTCTAAAGCTGATTTTCCTGTAAAAGTAAGCGTCAAACTGTACCCACATAGCCAAATTACTTCCTTTATGGGATACTAAAATCATCACCCATACAAGGAGGATAATCTAAAATGACTAAAGCAGAACGGAAAATGATGTGGCAGAAAAGAATAGCAGCCTTTAAAAACCCGGACTTTTTTAGATCTCAGGCCATGAGGCTCCCTACCTTCAACAAACCAAGGATTATTGACTTATCTGATCAGGATGAAAATTATTTATTTCTTCCCAGGGGTTGTTTTGAAGAGCTAAACAAACTTCTGGATTCATACAAAGTTAATCTGTTAATTCAAGATGAGAGAAATGATGATACCTGTATTAATGTAGAGTTTAATGGGGAACTTAGAGAAGGCCAACAAGAAGCAGCAGATACTATGCTTAAGTATGACAATGGCGTTCTCTCTGCTTCCACTGCTTTTGGTAAAACTGTAGTGGGGGCATATCTAATAGCTTATAGAAAAAGAAAAACACTGGTGCTACTTCACAACAAGCAGCTTCTATCTCAGTGGATAGAACAGCTAAAAGAATTTTTGCATATAAAAGAAAATTTGCTGGCCCATCAAACCGGTGATGATACACAAAATAATGAGAAAAACGAGGAGCAAAAAAATAAAAAGAAAAAAGGCAGAAAAAAGAAACAGGAATTGATTGGACAGATCGGCGGAGGCAAAAATAGGCCCTCAGGTATTATAGATATTGCCCTTATGCAATCACTTGTGAAAGATGACGAAGTTAAGGATTTAGTAAAGGATTACGATATGGTCCTGGTGGATGAATGTCACCATGTACCGGCTTTTAGATTTGAAAAGATAATGAGTAATTCCATTGCCGGTGAACTGTTGGTTTCTGTAGGTTTAAATAAGCAAACTTAAATTAATCTTTAAATATATTATTCATGTACACAGTATATCGTTATCAATTTTCTTTGCAAATTTATTAACTGTTAAATTTTTAAATAAAATAGCTAAGGCATGTGATAAAGAACTCGAAATTAATTTTAAGTAGGATCTTCATGAAAGTTGTTAATGGACTTTATTAAGCTCTAGTTCTAACGACCATTTTTTCTAAATCAATTATTGCTTTGGATTTTATTAGTATATCTATACCCTTCTTGTTGGCAATACACCATATATAAATTTTTATTTTCTAATCTATGAAAAGTTTCTTTGAAGCAAATCTTCTATGGCGCTACAAAAACCCTCCCAATTTTCTGGATATGCGTTGCTTCCAGAAAAGCTAAGGCTTTCTTCATTTACTTCAACAGACCAGTTTGTCCCATCTAGAACATTCATGTCCTCATAATTTCTCTCCCATTCAAATAGTTTCACATTTTCAAGTGCTTCGAGGAATTTTTTCATCTCTTTCTTTGATAGAGTAATGGCTTCTTTTAATAACAATTTATAACCATTATCTAAAACAGTATATATTGCACTGCAATCAACAGTATTAATTTCTGTCTGATATGACTTGCCCATATATCCTCCCACAAATGCATTGACCTTTTCAATTTCGCTAACATTTGAGGGTACAGTTTTTTCAGGATAATGACTCCACCTTGCCCAGCTTTTTATAGTATCATTAGATGGCGGTTTACACTCTCTTGTTTTCTTAACCCAAAAATATTCTCCAACAAGTTGGGCGATTGTAGCTTCATCCCTTTCAAATGTTTTAGGTATCTCGTGTAGATCAATATCATTTTCCTCACAGGAGTTTATGAGGGATTCAATCTCTGACCTTGCATTTTTTAAATAGTTAACATAAGAATTGCCATCGCCAAGATATTTCAGACTTTTTCTAATGGCTTCGTCCCAGGGGATTGCAATTTCAGGTCTTAACGCAAATAAAATTTTTGAAGCACCAGTTGACCCTACTTTAATTAAAAGTTTATTATCTTTCCTTATTTTATAGGAAGCTTTCCTACTCGCTAATGTATCGAAGACGTTTGCAATTAAATCAAGTTCAGATCCAGTCATCTCCCATAGCTTCTTATCCTGAGGAATGGATTTAATATAACCTTCTTTATACCAGTTTAATATCTCCTGAGAAGCCATTTCATGATAATTTAAAGAAAATTGCCTGCATCCCCATCTGTTTAACCAAATAATTAATGCTTTTCGATGCTCAGGAATAAATAGGTCGATATTATTTCCTATATCTTTTAGAAAAGATTTGTAGCTTTTGTTAAAAGTGCTCATTGAATCATAAACGTAACATGTAAAAGCCAATTCAAAAAGATTCACTTATAATGCTCCTCTCCATAATGAATATGTGAATTTAAAAATTTCAACCATGTCCACAAATTGCTAGTTTAGTTATATTTCTTTTTCAATAAAGCTCCTCCTGGGTGTGAGAATATTTTAATACATTTTAATATAGGGCTTCATATGTTTGCGGTGCTGATACCCGTGACTTTAGTCATTGAAGGAACACCTTCTCTCCTTATAGATAAAAAAAGGCTGTTAATACTTAATTCTCCTTCTTTTAAAAATTCCCTACAAATATTGAGATATTTAGAATAAAATATTCAGACGGCATAGGTGTAAATACTTACATGATTAGGCATAATCACTCATTTTTTTCTCGTTTTAGTTTTTCCTGAAAGTATTCTCCTGAAACTACCGTGATAGAAAGAGTTACCTGGATTCCTTATAAAAAATGCTCAAAAAAAGGAAATTTTGATTTGACGTAGAATTTAGAATTTAGACAGCATATGCTCTTTTAGCAATATAAATTATATAAAAAATTAGGTGAAACAAAGGAGAAAAGTAGAATGAAATTAATAAGATATAAAGATAGTACAGGAAATATAAACACAGGTAAGCTTGATAAAGACTCAGGTATAATAGAGGAATTTGAAAAAGACTTCTTAGATTTAGTTGATAACTTAGAAGAGTTTAGCTACTTAGAGAATAAGAAACAGGAAAAAAGAAGGGTTTATTTAGATGATGTGACCCTTCTTTCACCTGTAGCTCCTGGTAAGGTTATAGGTGTCGGTTTAAATTACAAAGATCATGCCAGGGAATTTGATATGGAAATCCCTGAAAACCCCTTACTTTTCTTAAAGCCTTCTACTTCAGTAATCGCATTTGAAGAAGGGATTAAGTTGCCTTCTGCTTCTTCCCGGGTGGATTACGAGGGAGAGCTGGCGATTGTTGTTAGAAAAGAGACAAAAAATGTTACCAGAGAAGAAGGGGCAGCAAATATCCTTGGTTACACTTGTGCCAATGATGTTACTGCAAGGGATCTTCAAAAGAAAGATGGACAGTGGACCAGGGCCAAAAGCTTTGATACTTTTTCTCCCCTAGGCCCCTGGATTGAAACAGATATTGACCCGGGGTCACTAAAATTGTCTACCCGGGTTAATGGCATAGAAAAACAAAACTCTTCTACAGCAGAAATGATATTTTCACCTTCTTACCTGATAAGTTTTATTTCAGAGATAATGACCCTTGAAAAAGGAGATGTAATCATAACCGGTACGCCTCCTGGAGTAGGTCCCTTAGAAAAAGGTGATAATGTGGAAGTTGAAATAGAAGGAATAGGAATATTGAAAAATCACGTGATATAACCTTAAGGGATTTGATTTTCGAGTTGAAATTTAATAAGTCGCCACGCATTCTCGTGACTTTAGTCATGAGAATGCGTGGCGACTTATTCAAACTCTATAAAACCCATTAAAATGTCAATAACTTCTTCCAAAATAACTTTAGGGACTTTTTCATAAAATGTTATCCCCCTGGCATTAACATCTAAAGACTTCATTTGTTCACACATAATAACTCCTTTGGTTTTCGTGTCTTTGTTTAACTTGACGTGTAGAGGGAAATTTCTGTCAGTGTTGGTAATCGGGCAAACAATGGCTAAATATGTAAATTGATTGTAAGTTTTATTGCTTACAACTAAAGCAGGCCTCTTTCCCTTTTGTTCATGGCCTGCCTGGGGATCAAATTTTAAATATATAATATCACCATGGTCTGGAATATATACCATTAAAACACCTCATTACCGCTGGGTTTGCCAGTATCCCATTCCTCGCATTTATAATCTCCATTATATTCAGCAATTCTTTCTTTTAATGTTTTGTGTTTTTTTACTGGAATGATTACTAAACTTCCGTTTTTAACTTTTATTTCAACTTTATCATTTTCGTTTAGACCTACACTCTCAAGTATATCTTTGGGAATTCTTATACCTTTGCTATTTCCCCATTTCTGAACTTTAGTGTACAATAATTTCACCGTCCAATATGTTAGTATATACACAGTATATACTAAAAAGGTATTTATGTCAATTAAATAATATCAATCTGTTTCATAAACAAGCGTTGTAATGCATTCCCCTGATACCGCCAATATCTTCTGTATTTTCCATGAATTCATCTTGGTCCAGTGCAATTTTGATGGCCACCGGCTCATCAGCAATTGTTCTAGACCCTTCAATCTTGAACCTGTACAAGGAACTCTGTGGTACAAATTTATTTTCATCATAAGTTACTTCCTGCTCGGGCGCCGGGCTTGCAAGTTCCACTTTGGTCGAACTATCAAAAGACTTTTCCGAGATAGAAACATTGATGCCGTGTGCATCCAACGCTCCTAAAGTCGCCCCTTCCGCTGCAGCTTCCGCTACAATCGGGGTATCGATTTTCTGCTCAAATTCCCAGGTCGTCTTGCCCGCCTCCGAAAACACACACATCGCCAAAACACCGGCAATGCCTCCTATAACTGCGCTGGTTAGGAGCCGCTTCTTCCAGCTCACAGCAAAAATATTGCTAAATTGTAAGCCGGCCTGCGCAGGACTTTCTTTTGTTTGATTTTCTTCAACTTGATTTTGTGTTACTTGGTTTTGTGTTACTTTTGCTGCTTCTGTTTGATTCGCTTCTGCTTGATCTAGTGGCGAGGTGCTTTTGTTAACATTCAGCTGCGCCCCAAATCACCACATAAGAAAAAGCACGGCAATATAGGGAATATATCTAAAATAAACTGACAGGGGAACGGCTGTACTCAAGAAAGGTTGAATGATATTATACATGAAGCCACTGCATAAATATATACCCAAAATAAGCCGCCACCACAGGAATGTTAATATTAGGCATGAAAAAAGCACCCGGTTAAAGGTGCCTTCATAGCTTTAACACTTACCCTATATTTTTGTATTTGACAATTGCAAATCGATATTTCTTCCACCATACATTACTCTTATGATTGCCACCGTATTTTCTTCTTCAATAATGGTATAAAACACAAGATAACTATCAACCGGAAGAACTTTCAAACCTCTACTATGCCATGGTTCATTCTGATAAAGTTTATGCCGCAAGGGCAATTCATCTAGGCCTTTGATTGCATCCATGATTCTATTGATTTGATTCTTCGCAGTTTCTGGCACCATTAGATCCATTGCAATATAGCAGTAGACGTCTACAAGGTCCTGCTCGGCTTCTTCGGTATAAACAATTTTATGAATCATGCCCATATTCCTTAGTGATACGCTCAGCTACCTTCTCTGCAGATACAACCCTACCTGCCTTTAAGTCATTAAACCCTTTTTCAATTTCATTATTAAAATCTTCAGTTGTTAAATCCTCAAATGCAAGCGGTTTATTATCTGTCAATTTAACGTCAAAAGGTAGTCCGTTTTGCAAGACAACCTGTCTTAAGAAAATATTAACAGCATTTGACATGGGTATACCAAGTTTGTTTAACACCATTTCGGCTTGTTCTTTTACTTCCGGCTCAACACGAGCAAAAATATTTGTAGTTTTGGCCACAGATATCACCTCCATCTGGATATTCAAATTATATCATTTTGTATTGCAATGTGCAATATGTTCGCAACTTATTATGTTAATCATAGCAACGTCTCCATATATTTTCTTGTGACATTATAGATCATAAGCGCTTTTGCGTATTTTAAAATTTATGGACTTTAACGCCATCGTTCGCTAATGAGGATACTGTAATTTTAAGTATTTTTTATTCAGATGTGAAGATTGATTCCAAGGCATTAGCAAAATTAATAATATCTTCTAATTCCATTTGCCGCCATCCATCTTCACCAAGGATGTTTTCTGTCTTGCTGCTTGGCTATAATTTCTAGCCCAGCTTGTACTATTGAAGGATCTTTTTCTATCCAAGTTGTCATCAACTTTTTCATCAATTCTTACAGGAGTGTTTTCTTTTATCTCCCAAATACCAATTTTGTTCATAGACTTTATTCTCAACTGCAGATGCCCACAGTCCATCACAAAAAGTGCTTGTTAAGTTCATCACATAAATTTTCGATATAATCCCTTCTTGCTATTTGTGTGAGCCATTCTTTTGGAATATTATCATGGCCATAATAAAGTCCGGCTAGTCCTCCAGCGACTGCGGCTACGGTGTCTGTATCCCCTCCTAGATTGACAGCTCGTAATACACATTCTTTATAACTTTTTGTTTGCAGTAAGCACCATATTACAGCTTCTAGGGTGTGAATCACATATCCGCTGCTTTTAATATGATCTTCAGAAAGTTTATCAAGGCTTTTTTTCTCCAAGTTTTTAAAGTATCCTAGCTCATCTTTAAAACCTGTAAGATTTTCATAGTAATTCATGGCATCAGAGATCCCCTGCTCTACAGCCCTCTTTAGTTCTTGATTGCTTGTGAGCTTTGAAGCAACTGTGATATATATGCCACAGGCGATTTTGCTGCGTTTGTGTGCATGTGTTAGAGCCGAAATATTATGTATAATGTTATATATTTTATCTTTTTCGGTGCAATTTGTGCCAAAATCATTCCCATAATATGTTTCTAAATAATATAGTATAGGCAGTATCCTCATCAGTGAGCCATTACCGTTATCTCGTTCAGAATCTCCTCCACATTCCAAGGGAGAAAATCCTTCAGAATATCTATCTAAAGCTTTTACCGTGGTATTTCCAATGTCAAAGACTACTCCGTGGGGAGTATATTTGCCTTCTTTGAGCCACATAAGATATTTGTTCATTATATCTTCATAATCAAGGTCTTCATCAATACTATCAAGAAGGCTGTCTAAAAGACATAATGTCATGCTCGTATCATCAGACCACGTTCCTGCAGGCTGATTATGAGTTCCATAAGAACGCATTTCTTTTACCGGGTTATCACGAAGAGTTGTTCTGTCAACAAATTCTACTGGAACACCTAATGCATCACCCACACACAGTCCCATAATTCCGCTTAAAATTTTATTCAATATCTACACCTCGTCGCTGTTTAAATTTCATATTTAGCTTCAAAATAGGTATGCGGTATTATCTTATATTTGTTTATCAAAACGACTTCTAAATTTTTTTAGACTGTAAATATTTTCGTAAAGTTTAATTCCTCCAAGCTATTTTTCTTCAGTATGAATTATTAAAGATTGTACATTAGCTATTTTTGCTAATTGCATAGAATAATCTTCCAAAATTTTTCTTGTTTTTTCAATTTCGTCTCTTAGCTCTTGATATCTTTCCCATTGCTTCTCATGTTCAATTGAAGAAACATCATCTTTCTTTTTCATTTCATAATCTTTCAGAAGTGGATGCCATTTTGCTAGTAAAGGTCTTATTACAGTATTTAAGACTGCAACAGCAATATAACCAAAAGAAATATCATCATTATTATTTTGGGGTTGGGCTATAATTGGGCCGTATCTTTTTAATATGTCTCTTGTTATATCAAACAAAGAATATAATGAATTAAGTGCTTCACGGAGAGACCCTTCCTCTGGATATAATTTCACAACTGATATTCTTGTTACTAATTCTACATACATTTCCCAGGCAGCTTTACGTTCTTCTTCTTTGATATGCCATTCGCCTTCTACTTTACCAATATAGGGTAAAGTTAAGGCTATATTTACATCAGGTTTTTTCATAGAATCCCTCCATTTATATATATTCTTCTCATATACTAGTTACTGTGATACTGAAATACCCACCTTGGTTGCTATAGGTGTATATATATCTATATCTTGGCTTTTTGGGCCATTTTTTATCATCCAAGGTCAAAGAAGTAGTAGAATAAGGTGAAAGCTCTCCTTTGTTAGCTAAAGGAAAATAGTTTTCTAGAGAAATATCTTTAATTTCATTTAATTCTGTATATGCTCCTACTGTCAATACATTCCATGGCTGTGCTGGATCTTGAATAGAAGT
>CAZCIZ010000043.1:0-21044 GCA_964498995.1 uncultured Clostridia bacterium
AAAGATCACAAAAAAACATAAATTTACCATTGACTGTTCATAGCACGTCTACTAGGTGTAGGTCTTCTGTTAATCAGCGGCGTTTTGGAGTGGGATGATGTTCTGAACGAAAATGGAGCTTGGAATGCACTTATCTGGTTCGGTGGACTTGTAGCTATGGCCGGCGGACTTGGAGAGCTCGGTTTCATAGATTGGTTTAGTGAGCAGGTACAAGCTGCGGTAGCTGGCATGGGATGGTTCAGTGCTTATCTTCTAATTGCCTTGGTATATTTCTATGCCCATTATGCTTTTGCCAGTATGACGGCTCACGTAACTGCCATGTTTGTTCCTTTTGCTACAGTTGCTATTGCAGCAGGAGCACCGGCTTATATGGTGGCCTTGACCCTAGGATTTTTCTCAAACTTAAATGCTGCAATGACTCACTATGGTACAGGCCCCGCTCCAATATACTTTGGCGCAGGGTATGTAGAGCTTGGCAAGTGGTGGAAGCTAGGCTTCTTAACTTCAGTTGTATTTGTAGCGATTTGGTTCGGAATCGGATCCTTATGGTGGAATATTATAGGTCTACTGTAAATCCGAGGTTTTATCCACTGTAGGGTAGGTGGTAAGCCTGCCCTACAGTAATAATCTAGTAGTAATCTAGTGGAAGCTAATGAGAGCTAAATATAACTATAGGTACATAAACATGGTAAGTAAATGGTAAGTAAATAATAAGTAAAGTATAATAGATGTATAGCTACTAGATAAAATAAAGAGGGTGATTAACTATGTTTTTAAAATATGGTGACAAGGCCATTCAGTTGAGTTTGCCCGAGGGCATACCAGCTGAGACATTGGAACTACCCGAACTTGAAACCTTGAGGGATCCATTGAAAAGTATTGGAGAAGCATTAGATAGTCCCATTGACTTACCACCGTTAAAAAGCTTTGTTTCTCCCGAAGATAAGGTGTGCTTGATTGTCAATGACTCCACCAGGGTAGCAAATAGTGAGATTTTTCTACCCGTGCTCACCGATAAGTTAGAAGAAGCCGGGGTGAAAAGTGAAAATATATTCATAGTCTTTGCCAACGGAAATCATAGGGATATGGATAGGGAAGAAATGGTTTCCTTGGTTGGTGAAAAAATTGCTGATAAATATGCCATGTACAATCATAACTGCAAAGAAGATGAAATGGTCTTTTTGGGCAACACCAAAAGAAACACTCCAGTTTATATAAATAAGAGAGTTTATGATGCGGACAAAAGAATCTTAACGGGCAGTGTGGTATATCACTTTTTTGCTGGCTTTGGAGGAGGAAGAAAAGCTCTTGTCCCGGGTGTTTCGGGACATGAAACCATTCAAGCTAATCATAGGTTGATGCTTGAAGAAGGAGCTAGTTTAGGAAAGCTCGAACAAAATCCTGTTCATGAAGATCAAGTCGAAGCAGCATCTATGATAGACAACAATTTCTTGCTAAATGTAGTACTGAATGAAAAGAAAGAGTTTTTAGCTGTTTATGCAGGTGAGATGATAAAAACCCACTTAAAAGCCTGTGAATTTGTAGAAAAAGCATACGGAGTCAAAATCGGAGAGCCGGCTGACTTGGTAATTGCTAGCTGTGGAGGGCACCCTAAGGACATTAACATCTATCAAGCCCAAAAAACCCTTGATAATGCAGTTCAGGGTCTTAAAGATGGCGGGATATTGATCTTGATTGCCAAGTGTCTGGAAGGGATGGGCTCGGAAATTTTTGAAGAATGGATAACTAAATATGAAACGGTTACCGAAGTAGAAAAGGCGTTACAGGAGAATTTTGTCCTGGGTGGGCATAAAGCTTACGCCATCTACAGAGCAGCTGAAAAAGCTCGGGTCCTTTTAGTTTCCTCTTTAGACCCGGCTCAGACTAAAAAACTGGGTTTTGAATCTCCCCCCTCTTTAGAGAATGCTCTTGAAACTGCCCTAGAGAGCCTTCCTTCAAAGCCCCTTATATATATTATGCCAGAAGGTTCTTTAACAGTTCCTGTACTAGAAGAAAGCTAAGGCTTAGTACAGCTGTCCCTATGTCTCCACCCATATATTAACTATATAATCCTTTGCCTTGAGGGGCGTTCTCGAGGGCCCCTCAGGCAAACCAAACCCCTAGTTCACTCTTCCCAGTACTCCTGCAAAATATAATAGGATTCTTTTAGTCTTTGGTTATAGCGCGGTTCTCCCCAAGTTTCCCACAAGAAGGGTTCTGTGGTGAAATCGTGGACCGATCCGGATTCATTGAACAAGTACCCGGAAATCACAAACCCTTCTGTTTGTGTGGTGTGAAGTTGATCTCGTTCCAAAGTTTGATAGTTTATTTCCCTGGTATCATCTAAGACCTTGTGATCTGTCGGGTCTGTAACATTTAATCTTGTCCAGGGGATGCGAAGGGAGATTTTATTGCTTTTTTCTTTGTACCAGTGGTTGGTACTACCTTCTAACTCCCCGTAATCCAAAGCCGAACCGTCTTCTTTGACTTCCTCTATAACTGTTCCATCTTTTCTAACCATCCTAGCATTGATCAAGGGATTAATCTCTTGGAACTCCCCTGTTCTTTTTACTGCAGTGGAATAGTTTGATTCAAAGGCGTTGTAATCGGGTGTTACCAGAAGTTTTGCTTCTTCTTTGTCGATTATTTTTACGAGAAATTCCTTGCCGGTTTCAAATTCAATCTCCTCATCTTGATAATTGTACTTGAATTGCCCTTTGTCCCGTTCATAGGTGTCTATTCCAAGAAGCAGGTCTTTTTCATCTAGGTCTAGTCCTGATTCTAGTTCTAAGTCCAGGTACAGGTAGGACTCATTACCGCTAAAGCTGACATTTTTAAAGCCTTTTTCATTCCTTCCCAAGTCATCGCTACTCATCTCATAATGGGGTTTTTCTGGTTTAATCCCTTCATTGGCCAAGATCCCATAATTTTGCTCCGGGTCAATTGTATTATGCCAGAAAACATTGTGCTCATATGGGATCATAAAGGGTTCAGTGGTCCAGGTCTTTTTGGCCCATTCGTCCATCCATTCGAAGATGATTCCGCCCATGTAATTTTCAGCTTCTATGGCTTCCATCATCCTGATTATTCCCTCTCCCTGTTCTTCTTCTGATAATCCTCCATGGTGATAACCATCAGGACTTTCATGGGCTTTTCCCATTCCCGTAGCCTGGCCAAATTCAGCAACCAGGGCCGGATATCCCTGATGCTTCTCCATAAAATGCTCCAAATAGCCTCCGTATCTAAAGGTCCCTTCCTCATCGGTGTATTCCTCATAGCGGAGGTTGTGATTGATAAATCCAGGATAATTGGGATAAATATGATAAGAGCCATAAAATCCTGTCTTTAACTTATCACCTTCACTGAAATTTCTTATATCTATGGAAGCCTCGTCATTATAGATCCCTTCATCCCCAACGAATTCAGCGTATTCTTCTGTATGGTCTATGGGATCCAAGATGGGCCAACTGACAAAAGCATTGGGGCGCTGCCAGCTGTATTCTCTAGCTTCATACTCCATGGTATAATCAATGGCTTTGGCAAGCCATACTTCTACCGGAGAACCTGTTTCAACGGTTAAGTAATCCCCTTCATAGGAGGTAGTATCATCATTAAGCTCATTGGTATCCATCACCTCATAGGTTTCGATCTCCCGTCCTGTCAAAAAAGATATTGTAAAAGGTGAAACATCTGCATAGTATTCCCCATAAGCTCTTCCTGGTCTTTCTGGAATACTTCCTTCTCCATGAATGGCATCTACGGCGTATTCTATTTCTTGTTTAAAATCTTCCATATAATCTTCATCTAAAAGATTGTTATCCTGAGGATGTTCTTCGGGCCAGATGTTTTGAAATAACCACAAAGGATCCTCTAGATTATCCAGGTTATATTTGAGAAGGGCCCGGTAAAAAGAAGGATCCATCAAAGTATAGACTCTAAGAGAGTTTACGTTCATGTCTCCAATCTTTTCAAACCAGTCCAGATAAGTTGATTCTTTGTCGGGAAATTCAGTAAACCACTTTCCAGGCTCTGCTATTCCCAGGTTAATGCCTTTTATGAATAGCTCTTCCCATGCTTCTCCGGTGTGTATCTCCATATGGCTATCATCTGTTCTAGAGAAAAGTTTTACTTCATCTTCTTCAAGAACGTGCTCTTCTTTTTTAGCTTTATACGGCTCGTCATCCATAGCTAAATGTATATCGTCCAATATAGTTGACATAATGGGGACAAAAGCTTGCCAGTAAAATTCATCCCTAGCATCCATTAATAGGCCTCCCAGGCTAGATAAGAGTCTCGGCAATCCGGAAATATTGTGAAAAGGAGTAGAAGTCACATTGGAAAAGTTGCCAGAAAAATAATATGAATTGTAGATACTATTAGTGTACTTGGAAATGGCGGGAAAACTTATGGGCAGCTCGTGTTCTGCCAATAGCTCCTCGCCCTTCCCTGATACATTTAGGTCAAAATTAGCCAGGGACTCAGTATCTCTGATGGGCTCTACGATATCAAACCAGCCTGAGTAATCTTTGCTCCTATCTAATTCTAGAATTTCTTCGCCCCGAGAAGTAAATGACATCTCTATACCTTGGCCTTGGCCTTTTACTTTGCCCTGATCCAAAATTACCACCTTCGCTTTTGCTTCATTTAAGAGGACGATCCCCGGGCCTTCATAGTTATATTCTCGGTCGTACTGCTCTTGATAGGTATCTGGCACGGTTTCGGGAATTTCGGTCTTTGCAGATAGATCATTAAAATGCCTGCCTATCCAGCCTGTCCACCTAACTCCCAAAACCTCCTGCATATAGTCTCTAATATCAGGTGGAGTAGGATTGGCAAAGGTATTGAATTCAGAAATGATATCCGTGCCACTATAAGCCGCCCTTCTAATTTTCTCTAGCTCTTTTTGGCTAAGTCCCTGATGTTCATCCAATTCTTCTGTTCCGTAGGTATCGGCTATATAGATCAGGTCCTTATCCTCCAAATCCCCGGGTAAAGGCCTGTAATTAACGGATTCCCCTTCCTTCTCGGGGATAGTGCCAAAAAAGTCAGCTTCAGACCTGTATCTATCGCCATCTTCTCTAGTGTATTTAAGATAATTTAATATCCAGGTTATACCCTGGTGCTCTTGATAATCAAGTTCATCCTCTTCTAGCAAAGCACCTGGCATTGTCTTATTCAAAATAGCTACATCAAGCTCTTCACTGGGCATGAAATACCAGATCAACCAGGGTGACACAATTATAGCTAAAATCAAAACTATTAAAACCCTTTTAAAACTCAACTTACTTATCCTCCTCCCGAGCTAATACCTGATCCAGTCAACTTCCAAATATTTATCCTCCTGGGGGCTTATTCCTTCCAACCAGGTGGGAAACCAGCTGTTAACCATCAAGCGCATAGGCTCCTCTGAATAGCCATCTTCTAAGGTTTGAACCAAGTCATCATTCATATAGAACTCAACTCTATCTGGATAATAATCAAACCTGTATCTATTGAAGTCGGCGGTGGGATCGAAAGGAAGCTCACCTTTGAATTCGTTTTTTACTTCCCCATCGGCATAAGTTGTCAGTAAATATTCTCCCGAAGGATCATTGAAAATTTCAATGTCTATTTCATGATAGAAGTCCGGTTCTTTGTATAAGAAAAAGCCGGTGATAGAAGAAGGGGCATTAGGTAATTTCAACTTAGCCTCATATGAACCAAAACCCAGTTCTTCCTTTGTCTGTATTTCCCCTCCGTCAGTAGTTCCCGAGGGTAGTTTTATCATTAGCTTTTCCCTATCCTGGTCTGTAAAAACATTTTCTTGCTTCAAAGTGCTTTGACCTAACCTGGCCCCGTCTCGCTTTATCCAGGTTTCATGGGGAAATTCTTTAAACTCTTGGATTTTGTTATACAAGCTGAGATATTCTTCTTTTTCGAGGGTTTCCAGTCTAACAGCCTCCTCAGCAGGAGGACTATCCCAAAGGGAGAACACCCCTGTATAAGTCCCAGAAACCACCTTTTCAGGCACAGTCCAGCTAACCTGGGTTTCTTTAGTGGTATTAGCATTGATTTCAATGGACCTAGCCGGGACATCTAACCAGCTCCCCAGCTGATCCTGGACACTGTGACCAAGCCATACCCTCTTATCTTCTTCTGAATGATTGCTCACAGCCAGCTCGCTCACGACCTTTTCCCCAGGATAATAGATCGATTCTTCCGGGTTAGCAGATTCTATCCTCAGCCCATTAGTTTCTTCTCCGGATATGTGCGCTATCCTATTTTGACCGTCCCAATCCACTTCCCTGCCCAGAATCTGACTCACAAATCTCAGGGGCACCATAGTCCTACCAGCTTCAGATAAGACGGGTTTGGTGTCAAGTTCTTCTAGCAATCCATTTACTTTTACTTCCTTACTATCTAAGGTTAGCTCGATCAAGTCAGTGTTTCTGGTGATTATCACCTTGCTAGCCTGTTCATCCCATTCTACCACCCCGCCTAACTCTTCACTTACAAATCTCACCGGAACCATGACCCTGTCATTCTCATCGATATATGGGGTTTGATCAGAAAATAAAATCTCCTCCCCAGCTATAGCTACAGAGACATCATCCGAACCTGCTATTGCTATAGCTCTAGCTCCAGTTTCAGCTTCAGCTTCAGGCCAAAAAGATTGCCCGGTTATTGGGAAAAGAATCAACAATAACATAAAGCCAATCAATAAAAATATCATCCCATTTTTATTAAATTTTCCGTTAAATTTTCCATTAAGTTTCCTATTAAACTTTTTTATTTTCTTCACTTCCCTTTCTAGTAGTAATTGTCATCATATAAAATCAATTAGGATTTACTCTCTTTGGTAAAACTAGATCTTTTCATCTCTCCCCATTCTTTTCTTTTTCGTAGCAAGTCGTATATCCCTCTCACTCTCCAGAAGGTATGGCGCTGGCGATAGCCAAAGTTCTCTAAAACACCGAACAAAATTAAAATCAACTTATCTTTAAGGCGGGGATATTTGCTAAAGGTCATCTCTTCAAATACCACCGACAGAGTAGATAGGAGCATACCCATAAGAATAGCTGTGATGAAAAATAGCAGCACTATCTCCCGTCCAGGAAATCCCAATATGTAGGTTAAAAAGATCGTTAACAGAAAAACTGCGTAGCCCAGGAGTTCAAATATTGGGCCCAGAAACTCTACAAAAAAGAAAAAGGGATAGGCGATCAATCCCAGGAGCCCGTACCTGGGATTGAAAAAAAGCTCTTTATTCATCAACAAACTCTCTCCAAGCCCCCGCTGCCATCTGCGTCTCTGCTTGCTGAGGCTTGTGGCATCTTCAGGCACTTGAGTCCAGCATACAGGATCAGGGAGAAAGGTCACTTTATAATCTCTTTTTGCTTTTTTCATCATCCGATTCAACCTGAGAACAAGCTCCATGTCTTCCCCTACCGTCTCCTTGCTGTAACCACCAGCCTCTATGATGTGCTTTTTCCTAAAAACTCCAAAAGCTCCTGAAATAATCAGCAGACCATTTATAGAAGCCCAGCCAACTCTACCAAACAAAAAGGCCCTCAAATATTCTACCACCTGCATCCTCACCAGGTAGTTAGATGACAACTTGACTTTTTCGACAAAACCTCCCCTGATTACAGATTCATTGGCGATGCGGATGGTCCCCCCTGCAGCAACTACTCTCCAATCCTGGGTGAAGGGCTCAACTATCCGCAGCAAAGCCTGTCCTTCTATCAAGGAATCAGCATCGATGTTACAGACCAGGGGATAATGAGAAGCATTGATCCCGGCATTCAGGGCATCAGCCTTACCACCGTTCTCCTTATCTACTACCACCAGGTTGGAATAATCAAGGGAGTCATAGAGGTTTTTTGTCGGCTCAGTATCAAGATCCCTTTGTATAGATCTGCTGGAATCGGTGAGATTGAAGCTCTCTTTTAATTTTTCTAGGGTCCTATCTTTAGACCCGTCATTTACTACTATGACATCAAACTCGGGATAATTTAGAGAGATAATGGACCTGACATTTTCCACGATGGTTTCTTCTTCATTGAAGGCAGGAACAATGATGCTCAGAGGTTTATAAAATTCGCTTTGAAAGGTTTTTTCGTAATCGGTTATTTGATTCAAAAACCAGTACTTCTTTATGGTAAGAAAAGCCATAATATTTAATGTGATATAGGTCCCATTTACCACGAAAAAGTAAAAGATCGCAAGCAAATCCACCGTTATAAGGATGTTGTTAAAATTCATATCATAATAAGCTCCTTAAAAATATTTAATTAGACTAATAACTAGCTCAAACTTAAAATATATCTACTCATTTCCGCCGCTATATCATCAGAATTACTGAGGGACCTCAAATATGGAACTTCTCCCAGATTGTATAGGGCCTGGGCAGCGTAGTATCTCACCCACCAGTTTTCGTCCGTCAATAGCTCCTTGATTTTTTCCTTATATGTTTCCTCTCCCATCTTACCTATGTATCTTGCAGTCTGGCTCCTGATAATCCAATCTTCATGTTCTAAAAAAGGAATTAAAGAAGTTGACACTGGATGCTCCAGTCGCATGAGGGCTTTGAGGATGTGGATGATGACCTCATTACTCCTAGTTTCAACCAAAACATATTCAAGCTGAGGCGAAGCTTCTACATACCTGTAGTAGCCAAGAATATCAACCAATAAAGATAAGCTTTCTTCCTCAGGTACCTTGAAAGTTTCCTCTAAGTCTCTAGTGCCATCAAGCCATTCTTGAATGATATCATTGGCCGGAAGACAGATATCCCTTCCAAATCTAACTGCTATTTCTGAAACGCCTTCATAGGTGGTATGAGTATCAGTTAACATCCTTCTAAACACAGGTATCATATAACCTGTTTCTTTAAGGTCAGCAATAGCTTTGGCAGCAAAAGTCATCTCCGCAGTATCTTTTGAAAAAAGCATATTCTTTAAATAGGAGACGACATCTTTTTCACCAAGCTTACCTAAAACCGAGGCTGCCATCATTCTTTCCTTTTTCCTTCCCCTTTTGATCTTCTTAAAAAAATGCCCGGTCATACTAGTTTCTTTAGCAAGGATGAGGATTTTCTCCCTGTCTTCACCTTTTAGATTTGTAAGATAGGGCTTAAGAAACTCCCACTGAACAACATAATTTCCTTTTATTAAATTAGCTATTTCAGTTACCGGGATGTCCCCTTCAAGATACTCGTATAATTTGTTTTCCCATTTATCCTTGTTTTTTTCTAAGAGGTTTTTCCTACGCTGAGAAGATAAGTGGTTGGCTACAATAAATAATATAAAGCCGATAATCAAAGCTACCATCACTATAATCAAAATTATCAGAATATCAATCATCGATCTCAGACTTTTCCAATAGTTTTTTCACTCTAATAATCAATTCATCGGGGCTAAAAGGCTTAGTCAAGTAATCATCAGCTCCCAACTTAAAGCCGCTTAAAACATCTTTCTCCTGGCTTTTGGCAGATAACACCAACACTGGAGTTTTGTTGTCATCCTTCCTGATCTTCTTTATAACCTGGGTCCCGTCAAGAACGGGGAGGATTAAGTCAAGGATGATGACGTCATAGTAAGTATTTTCATCATAGAACTTCTCTAAGGCCTTTTCCCCATCAGCTGCAATATCAAATTCATAACCTTCTTTTTTTAACTTAAATGAGATCAAGTTAGCCATGCTTGTCTCGTCTTCTACTACTAAAATACTTTTTTTGTCCTGTGACATAAAATCTACCCCTAAAAAAAAAATTATGGTAATGTTATATTATAGTAATATTATAACATTTGATAAAGTTTTAGTCATTAAATCTTACTAACTTCCCATGTTTTGCCTTTCATACCTTGTCTTTCACACCACAACCAGCAATGAAAATAACTGATTTATTTCACTGCTTCTTTTTGAACCTTCTAAACTCCGGAACCAGTAGAACTATCACCGTATATATTTCCAACCTTCCTATCATCATTAAGAAAGACAGTAATAACTTTGCCCAGGAAGGAAAGAGGGCATAATTTTCCATGGGCCCTACATCTCCAATTCCAGGCCCAACATTACCCAGGGTAGCAGCTACTGCAGAAAATGAAGTAACCATGCACGCCCCTGAGAGGGAGAGGGTTAGAGAAGCACCGATAAAGATCAAAATATAGAGAACAACGTAACCCACAATACTAGAAATAACATGTTCCTTAACAGCTTGACCGTTTATCCGGATAGGGATTACTGCATTTGGATGAATCAATTTATTCAATTCCCTAAAACTTTGCTTGAACAGGGTGAGAATTCTTATCTGTTTTACAGAGCCACCTGTGGAACCACCACATCCACCTAGAAACATCATAAAAAAGATCAAAAGATTTAAAAATGGGGCCCAGTAAATATAATCAGCCGTTGCATAACCTGTTGTTGTAACTATAGTTATAACCTGAAAAGAACCGTATCTTAAAGCCGCCCAAATTTCCTGAAATTCTGTAATGTACAGATAAACTGAAGCAACTATGATGAGAGTAAATAAGAGCTTTAAATAAAATTTAAACTCTTCATTTTTTAAAATGCTTTTATACTTTCCCCTTACCATATTAAAATAAATCGCAAAGTTGCCACCTGCAATTATCATGAAAGCCATTATGATAACTTCTGCAGCAGGGTTTTCAAAGCCAGTGATGCTTAAATCATTGGTGGAAAATCCACCGGTTGGCATCGTGGTAAAAGCATGGGCAAAGGCGTCAAATAAACTAAAACCTGTAATCAAAAGCAAGATCACTTGTACCAGGGTAAGAACGACATAAATTTTCCAGAGAATTTTTGCTGTAGTAGCTACTTTGGGAGCCATCTTTTCTGTGACAGGCCCTGGCACTTCCGCTTTTAAAAGCTGCATTCCCTTGACCCCGATGCGTGGAAATATAGCTACAAATAGAGCTATGATCCCCATCCCACCAAGCCACTGAGTCATACTTCTCCACAACAATATACTCCTTGGAAGGTCCTCTACGCTGTCAAAGATAGTTGCACCCGTGGTAGAAAAGCCGGACATGGTTTCAAAAAAAGCATCTACAAAATTAACGATAACCCCGGAAAACATATATGGCAAAGCGCCAAATATGGATGCTAGCAGCCAGGTGAGGCTCACAAAAACAAAGCTTTCTCGCAGTGAGATCTCATACTCTGCCCCGGTAAGAAACTTCATCAAAGCCCCACATAAAATAGTAACTACTAATGTGAAGGCGAAGGCATAAACTTCTTCGCCATAGTAAATCGCCACGAGAAGAGGAATTATCATAGATAGTCCCAGATATAGTATAAAAATGCCAAGCATATTTATTATTACGCCTTTTCTCATTTAGTTCTCCTCCCCTGCTGAAAAAGTAGCTGTTCGTTCATACATCATTAAGAAGCAGCAAATATTTTTTCCACTTTTTGAGTACATTCCTTAGTAGCAAACACTATCACCCTATCCCGGGGAAGTATCTCGTCTTTACCTCCAGGGGTTATTATTTCACCATTTCTAACTATTGCACCGATAATTAATCCCTTTGGCAGTTTAGCATTTTTTAATTTTTTCCCAATAATCGGGGCTGTATCCGGAACATTGAGTTCTAAAATTTCTGCCCGGTCATTTTTTAAGATTTTCATGGATACAACTTGGCTCTTTGTAGTTAGTTTTAAAATTTGAGCTGCAGTTAAGAGCCTAGGGCTAATAGCTGAGTCTATTTTTAAAGTGCTTAGGACCAATTCATAATCTGATTTTATGATTTCCACAATGGTTTTATCCACTCCAAGACGATGGCAAAGTACAGATGACAATAGATTTGTTTTATCATCTCCCGTAATTGCTACCATGACATCAACTTCGTCTAAATCCTCTTCCTGCAAAAACTTCAGATCCGTCCCATCCCCATGTAAGATAAGGGTTCTATTGAGTTCCCTTGTCAACTCTTCACAACGTTCCTCATCTTGTTCCACTAATTTGACCTGAAATGTTTCTTTTTTATTCTGCTCTAAGATTTTGCACAATTGTAATCCTATTCTTCCACCGCCGATTATCAGAATATTATCCGGCTTTTTATCGGGATGTCTAGTTAAGGAAGAAAGCCCTGATAATACATTTATATCACCCAAAAGATATATTTCATTTCCCGGGTATATGTAGTCATCTCCCCCGGGAATTATAATATCTTCATTTTCCCTGATAATTGCCACTATATTGCTGTCAAAAGGAAAAGTAATATTTTTTACCTGCTGATTAGCTATGGGAGATTTTTCCTCAACTTCTATTCCAATCATCCGAATTTTGCCTTCAGCAAAATAATCAATTCCTTTAACATTGGGGGTTTTAATAAACTTGGCCATCTCCATCGCTGCTATTCTTTCTGGATTGATAACTATATCTATCCCCAGTTGATCATGGGTAAAAAGTTGAGTCCCATCCACATATTCGTCATTTCTAATCCTTGCTACTGTTTTATCAACTCCACATCGTTTGGCAAGCATACAAGCGATGATATTTACTTCATCAATCTCTGTCACGGCGATAACGATCTTTGCTTCATTTATACCGGCTTCTTCTAATATTTTAAAGCTCACCCCGTTACCTTCTATTAACATAGCATCTATGTTTTTTGCAATATTTTCTGATTTTTTGGGGTTCTTTTCGATAATCACAACATCATGTCCTTTTTCTGACAACTTGTGACCGATCTCAACTCCTACTGTGCCTCCCCCTATAACTATAACCCTCATAAATTTACCTCCTACTATATTAGGAAATTTTGTAAACTCCAAATTCTTTGATTAATTATATCCTATACGAAAGTTTAATAGCAAGAAATATCTAGCTGAGAAATATCTAACTGAGAAAATCATATAACACAAAAATAGAGACCACAGTAAGTTATGGACTCAATATTCATAGTGTTATTTCAAAATTTACCTCATTATGGTACAACAATATGTATCCAATTACAATAGTAAATTTACCAAATAAACATACTCATGAAAGCAAGCTTTAAAACCAGAATGATAGTGGTTTTTCAGCTAGCCAATAAACCACTCCATCCCCATTTTTGTGAGTACAGCCATTATAATTCCATAAAAAAGTATGCTTAGGGCAGAAAACATGTAAAGGCGAGGCTTTGGAAACCCCACCGCTTTGGCAGCAGCTGCCGCCACCCAGATCCCCATAAGAGGAGTAGTAAAGAAAATAAATAGATTTCCGTACTTATCTACAGATTTTTTATGATGGCCTTCAGGAAGATCCTTTAGCCATTTACCAAGTTTTGGCACCTTGCACAACTGGCTGTGAAATACTACGATCAGGGGAACCGCACTAAAATTTCCTAGCCCGGCCCAAATAACCGCCGAAACCGGGTCAAGACCTGTACCTATGGAAGCTGGAACAGCAATATATATTTCAAAATAGGGGACAATTCCCATGCAATAGGCTAATACCGCTTTAAACAAGTAATCTAACATAACCCTACCCCTCCTTATCTAACTCCTCACTCCACCTGGCCAAAACCTCCTTAATCTTTTCCTTTTCTTTTTCTTCCATGAAGTTAATACCTAAAAGTTCACTCAACCAAAAACCATCAACTGCTAGCCGTATAATACTAGCGCTTATATAATCTGAAGCATTCTCCTTGATTTTTCCCTCAAGTCTTTTTGTCCTTTCCTTTATGGGTTCTAAATAATCAGGATTTAAAAGAGCTGCAGCCAAGAGCCCTTTACTGCTTTCTTGTAGTAAGCTTTCTTCATTAAAGGTCACATCTATATAGGCTTTCAAAAGCCCTTTTATTTTCTTATCCTCGGATAAATCCATTTCTTTCTGCAGTTGGCCTTCCATCTGATCTTCAAACACTTCTTCATTATACTCAACAAGCCCCTTTATTAAAGCATCCTTGTTTGGAAAGTGATACAAAAGACCACCCTTGCTGATCCCGGCCCTACCAGCAACTTTCTCCAATGTTATATTGGTAACACCATCTTCAGCGATGATCTCTGCAGCTGCGTGATAAATACTTTCCTTGGTGTCCATTCTTAGTCACCTGCCATTCATTTTAGCTTTCTTATTAAAACTCTTACACCATTAACACAAACAATTTTGCCTAGTTATTATACCGTCTAGACGGTATAGTTGTCAACAAAAAAAAGACCCAATTATCTTGATAATAGAGGGCCCATGATAAAGGTAGCTCAATAGAGTTTTCATAATAATTGAAGGTATCCTTTTGCTATCTTATCCCAGGAAAAGTTTTTAGCTGCAATTTCATGTGCCTGTTGGCCAAGTTCTATTCTTTCTTCTGAGGTTAATTTTCTATTTAAATCTAAGAGCAAATTTGTGTTATTGGCCAAGTTGAAAACTATCTGGCTATTTAAATTGAGAGGAGATAATTTTTTCATTATTTCATCGTGTTTTTTTAATATGGAAGACTTTTTTAACTCCCTAGTGTATATTTTTTTAACGTCTTTGAATCCAGAATGATTTGTAACCAAAGGGATAACCCCACTTGCAAGAGATTCAACAGCTATCATCCCAAAAGCTTCGGGAAAAATTGACGGTGCTACGGTTAAATCAACTACTGGAATCAGGTTTTGTAATTTTTTATGATCCATGATTCCTGTAAAAATGGTTCGTTCAAATATATTATTCTTGGCACAGTTATAATATTTCTCTCTGAAGTCATTTTCATTTAATTTGTCAAACAAACCTTGAAAGTAATTATAAGCTGGTCCACCACCTTCCGGGTCCATGGATTCAGATCTTTTAAGAATTGATTCATAAATATGTTCATTGTTTGTATCCAAGGCGTAAGCCAAAGCTTCAAAGATCTCCCTGGAGCTGCCAAAGCCAACAAAGATAAATTTGGCATTTGGATTCTTTAATAAAATCAGCGGAGATGCAGCTAGAATAAGCTGTACTCCCTTTGTCCAGAGATACTTGCCAAAAAATAAAACAACGTCGTCCTTTTCCCAGTCTATCATATCTATTTTTCTATCCTGGTCTCTGTCCGGAGACCAGTTGTCAAATCTTTCTCTAATCTCTTTAAGGTTATTTCTGATCCACTCTTCACAACTTCTTTCATAAATTATTTTACTCAGATAATCCTTTTGATCTTCTAAAGTCCTTCCCCTATTTATTTTATCCATACCATTTATTTCTTTTTGATCAAGTAACTCTTTTAGTCGATTTATTTTACTATATTTTTCGGATTGAGAGCATAATGGCAAAAATCCTTCAGTATTTACCCCTGCAGGTATCATATGCAGTTTTTCTGATAGACCCGGTAAGTCTGAAAAATATTCATAAAAATCCTCTTTGCTGTGATTGCTTACAAAAATGCACCCGTCCACTTTTTTTATTCCTTCTACAGCATATTCTTTTAACAGCTGCTTATTTTTAACCGAAAAGTTTAAAGAGCTCCCGTGTACTACCATAAAATGTTTAGGTGGTTTTTTAATGTAACTTTTCTCTAAAGCCCTACTTGTATAAACCGGTTGCATTATGGTGTGATTGCTGATAACTAGATCCGCTTTGTTATTTGCAAAAAAATTGGCTAAAGCCTCTTTGTTAGATGTAATGTAGGCTTCTAATTCTTCTGTACTAAGTTCTGTAAATTCCTTTACAGTAAAGTTTTCATACTCATCATATACATAAACCGGCAGCAGGTCAGAAATGTCAGGTTGAATAAGGGTAGCCTTTGTAGAAATATTCATATTTTCTTCATTGTTTTCATTAATTTTTATCATCTGAGAATTTGATGGATTGTATTTAAAATAGTCCCCGATATAATCAAGACCATCTAAAGAACTTTCCTGGCAAAATATTGTTACATTATGCCCTAATTTACAAAAAGCTCTTGCCAGGTTACTAACATATAAATTACTTCCTGTCCCTCTAAGGAGGTACCCATGAGTAATTACAACGTTCATCATTTATACTCCTTGCAGATCATAAAAATTTATTAAAAAGGTTCTTTTATTTGTTTATACTTGAAAGTCAATCTAGTACTTAAATTTTGAAACTTCTTCCTGCATCTCTTCTGCCAGTTTAGCCAGGCTTTCACTGGCTTTTGCTATTTCCTCCATAGAAGCTGTTTGTTCTTCCACAGATGATGAAATCTCTTCGGTATTTGAAGAGTTCTCTTGGGCAATGGCTGATAAATTTTGCAGGTTGTCAATGATCCCCTGTTTTTTCTGTTCCATCTGTTCGCCTGTTTCGTTTAGTGAAGCAATTATATCCTTCATTTCTTGAATGGACGCTGCAATGCCATCAAATCTCTCTTTTGAACTTTCTACGCTTTGAGTTTGCTCTTCAACTGCTTTATTCGCTTTTTCCATTGCTTTGACTGAGTTCTCGGATTTTTGTGCGAGTTCGTTGATGACACCTTTTATTTCTTCTGTATATTCATTTGATTGTTCTGCTAGCTTTCTAATTTCTTCTGCTACTACGGCAAAGCCTTTCCCTGCCTCACCTGCTCTTGCAGCTTCAATAGCAGCATTTAGAGCCAGAAGGTTGGTCTGCTCGGAAATATCTGAAATCATACCTGTGGCTTTTTCTATCTGTCCTGTACTATTTTTAATTTCTGTCACAGCTTCTTGGACTTGTTTAGAAGCATCTGTATTTTCTTGAGTCCTTTCGGTTAATTCTCCCATAATTTGCGTACCTTCATCTTTTAGCTGATCCGCTTTTTCTGCCGATTCATTTAAATTTTTCATGTACTGTTGATTTTCTTCTATCATCTTTCCGAATTCTTCTGCTTTTTCAGATGCGCTCTCTGTGCTTTCTGCCTGATCGCTGGCACCACTCGCTATGTCCTCTACTGCTTTAGACACTTCGTTAGCTGCATTGGTATTTTCTTCGGTGTTAGCGCTTAATTCTTCTGAAGAAGAAGCCACCTGTTCTGCTTTTTCGTTTATTCCTTTAACAAGGTTCACGATGTTATTTTGCATAGCACCAAGCGCATTTGTTATCTGTCCAATTTCATCCTTGCGTTTTAAGTACTTAGTAATCTCATGATCTTCGTGAGAAGTAAAATCATATTGAGAAAGCCTGTTATTTATTTCTGTTAAATCTTTAATTGGTCTAGCTATAAATTTGTTTAATGTGAAATATGAAGCAAGTGCAAAAACAAGTGCTAAGCCAACAGTGAATAACATAATATTACTTCTTGCATTACGGACAGGGGCTAAAAATTCTGTGTCCTCAGTACCTACCGCTAAAAGCCAATCATTGTTTTCCAAAAACGAAACTCCTTGGTATCTTACGTTTCCTTCAAATGCATAATCAACTACACCATCTTGCCCTTCTAGTGATGCAATGCTCTCTGCAACATCCTCATAACCTTCATCATCGTATATATTATGGCCTTCTTCAACTCTGTTCATGTCAGGGTGTATTTGTAAGTCTCCATCTGTATTCAAGATATAAGAGTACCCCAATTCCCCATATGCCAAGCCTTCTGTAATATCTTGGATTGTTTCTGCTAGATCTCTAGCTATCAAAACACCTACTATTTCTCCATCCTCTTCTATGGGAGCAGCGTGCATTAAAACAGCTTCTCCTATCACCCTACTAATTATAATATTCGAACTGTTTAAATTACCTTCTAAAGCTGTTTTTACATAATCTCTATCTCCTAATTCTGCTTCAGCTTCTTGATCTTCTATATACTGAGTATATCCAACCTCATCAGGTTCTACGATACCTAAGTCTAAAAAACCTAGCCTTTCGGCTTCTCCTTCCAAAACTTCTCGCTGTTCTTCAATATCCATTGAAGCTACACCATCTTCTCTGCTTAACTCGTTTAACAAATCAACTCTACCTGCTAACCATTCATCTAATCTATCAGAAGCTTGGTCTGCAGTCCTGTAAATACTCTCTTCTGATGTTTCTGTTACAACAGTTGTGCTGGTGGTAATACCATAAAATGCTATGGAACCACTAGATATAAGAATTAATGTAATAATCAAAATAGAATATTTTTTTCCAATGCTCATTTTACTAGACCCCCTCTTTTATCCATTTTTTGTAATTATTTTCGCTACTCACTAATATTTGGCTAAAAAATCTAATAACCCCCTTCCCTTGTATAATAAAAAAAAGCTATATGCTTATCAAGGGAAGGGTGATTAAATACCCTTCAAAGCTTGGGCCATATTCATAATACACTAGAAATAGATAAATGTCTAACGGCTAATCACTGGATTTGTAAGCCTAAAAAAGAGGTCTTTATTTTGAAGGACTTTACTTAGATAGTAAAGAAAATGTTCTTTAGCAATAAATACGGTATTATAACTTCTTATTTGCAAGCAATAATTTGAACCAAACCAAAAGCTAATAGATTCTCTATGTCAAGGGGGTGGAATCGATGGGATCTAATAACACAGAAATAGACCAGGAAAAAAGATTTCATCGTAGGAATTTTACTAAATTCGGATTAAATTTAAACCCTGTTGTTTCTTTTGCCAGCGGAATTATTCTTTTGATACTTTCAGTATATGCGCTTTTAAATTTGGACCAGGCTAACATGATTATGCAAATTTTAAATGACTTTATAGTAACAAGGTTTGACTGGCTTTTTATAATGTCGAGTAATTTTTTTGTGATAGTTTGTTTGTTTTTGGCATTGTCAAAATTAGGCAATGTAAAAATAGGGGGCGTTGACAGCGAGCCGGAATTTTCCGATTTTTCCTGGTACTCAATGTTGATTTCTGCTGGAATGGGAATAGGATTGATGTTTTGGGCAGTAGGTGAACCACTAACACATTTTATCGAATCAACACCTATATTCGACGGTGCAGATCCCGCTGTTTCTGCCATGGCATCGACTTTTTTTCACTGGGGGCTACACCCCTGGGGTGTTTACGCGTTGCTAGGTTTAGGCCTGGCTTATTTTGCTTTCAATAGGAAGCTTCCCTTATCTCTAAGATCTGTCTTTTATCCTTTTTTTAAAGATAGAATTTATGGAACCCTGGGTGATGTTATTGATATTTTTGCTGTACTATCAACTATGTTTGGACTAGCGACTTCTTTGGGACTTGGAACCCAGCAGATAAACAGTGGTCTAGATTACATTTTAGGTATTGGATATAACGTAAATATACAAGTTGGGCTAATAATATTAATAACTTTATTTGCAACTATTTCTGTGATGGCGGGTATTCATAAAGGGGTAAGGTTTTTGTCCGAACTTAATATAAGACTTGCTTTTGTGTTTATGGTACTTATTTTTCTCTTAGGGCCTACAGTATATATTCTACGATTATTTGCTAATTCTCTAGGATTTTATTTTAGCAATATTATTCAATATGCTGCATTTGTTTCCCTTGGGGATGTTTCAGCATGGCAGGGGGATTGGACAATCTTTTATCTAGCCTGGTGGATTTCCTGGTCTCCCTTTGTAGGGATGTTTATTGCAAGAATTTCCAGAGGGAGGACTATTAGGGAATTTATTTTAGGGGTTCTGATTGTACCTTCTCTTTTATCCTTCTTTTGGTTAACGGTTTTTGGGGGAACCTCAATTATGATAGACTCCCAATACGATGGTGCTTTGTTTGCTACTGTGCAGGATAATTATCCCGTAGCTTTGTTTGAAATGGTTGATTTATTAAATATGCCATTTTTGGCGGTGATATTACGAGTAGGCCTGTTTATATTGATTACAGCCCTGGTAGCGTCATATTTTATAACTTCATCTGACTCTGGTTCACTGGTGGTTGATAAGTTAACTTCTGGCGGTGTTATTTCCACCCCAAGGCACCAGAGGTTATTCTGGGCTGTACTAGAAGGATTACTTGCTGCTACCCTGCTTCTTATAGGCGGGGAAAAAGCATTGTTTGCACTTCAAACTGCTGTTATTAGTGCCGGGCTTCCACTTGCTGTTATATTAGTAATTATGAGCTTTTCTTTGGTTAAAGCTATTCAAGACACCCAGAAAAAACAATCGGATATTCTACATGCACGAAGGTTTAAAAGCTGCGTGGAAGGATTTTGTGAAGATGAAGAATCAAGTGATGATTGAAACTGAAACTAAACAAAGTTAGCTTTAATATTCGACAATCGTTAATAAATAAAGCTAGTTCAGCCTGATTGGTTTTAGGCAATAGAATAACAAACTCATCTCCACCCCAGCGGATTATTATGTCGTTTTCTCTGCAAGATTTTCTTATTATATTAGCTGCTGACTTCAAAACTTCATTTCCTACATTTTGCCCGTAAGTGTCATTGATTAATTTAAGACCATTTATGTCTACCATAATAATCCCCAAGGGTAATTGTTTTTCATTGTCAATATTAATTAATTCCTTTTCAAAGTAGTTTCTATTATAAAGATCTGTCAAATTATCATGAAATGCCAGGTAGTAAATACTTTCTTCAGCTTGTTTTCGTTCAGTGATATCGGATAAAAACACCGTGAGTCCTATAATAGTGCCACTGTCATCATACAGGGGGTTGTACTCGTTTTGATAGCACCTGCGGTTTATTGAGGCATCCCCGTACTTTTCAACTACGGCAAAGCTCTCACCGTTAAGGGCTCGGTCAAAATTTGCCTTTGCTTTACTTCGATCTTCTTGATATTTGATAAAGTCCAACATGTTATCGCCAACTTGTATATCCACATCCCAAATATTTTTCATTGTTTGTCTGTGATTTTCATTGAAAGTGAGATAGCAATAGTTAGAATCGAGGGCAAATATGACACTTTCTTTTGAACTCTCCAGTATTCCATTTAACAAATTTAAGCTACTTGGAGTTTTCATCCTTAATCATTCCTTTGACATAATCCTCCGAAATACTAAGCAATAAAACTAATTAACAATTTTTTTCTGTGCAAGGTTTGACGTGTTGTTTTCTATAAAAAGTTTGATATACCTTTAAAAAAACAACTTTTCTTCCAGATATCTTGAAAAACGAATTTTTCCAATTACTTTTTGTAGTTAGTAAGAAAATAAACTTTAATTTCACTGCTGCAGTATATTCCGATACAAAAAAGTTTTTATTAATACATCTACGGATCGGTACACAAAGTTTAATCGTAAACACT
>CAZCIZ010000044.1:0-20895 GCA_964498995.1 uncultured Clostridia bacterium
ACACATGAAAGTATAACACAGCTAAATAGATGTGTCAATAAAATAAAGCTAGTAACTTTAAGCTACTTTAAAGTAACTTTAAAGACTTTAATTTAATATGGCATAATATATTCTTTTCCGCCCATGTAGTTCTGTAAAGGCTCGGGGATCCACACAGATCCATCAGGCTGTTGATGATTCTCCAGAATTGCTGCAAAAGCCCTTCCCACAGCTATCCCAGATCCATTCAACGTGTGCACATACCTAGCTTTTTCATTTTTACCAGGACGATGCCTAATCTCAGCTCTTCTAGCCTGAAAATCTTCAAAATTGCTGCACGAAGATATCTCTCTATAGTTAGAGTATCCCGGCATCCAAACTTCCAGATCATATTTCTTAGCAGCAGCGAAGCCGAGGTCTCCCGTGCACATAAGCATCACCCTGTAAGGCAGCTCTAACAGCTGTAAAACCTTCTCTGCATCTGCCACCAGTTTGTCGAGTTCTTCGTAAGATTCTTCAGGTTTGGTAAATTTCACTAACTCAACTTTATTGAACTGATGCTGCCTTATTAGTCCCCTTGTATCCCTGCCATGAGCTCCTGCTTCTCTTCTGAAACAGGCAGTATAAGCGACATAATACAGAGGTAAGTCATCCCCCTCTAAAATTTCCTTTGAGTGCAGGTTGGTTACAGGCACTTCAGCCGTAGGGACCAAGTAATAATTAAAATCTTCCAATTTAAACATGTCTTCAGTAAACTTAGGAAGCTGGCCTGTACCTATCATAGAGTCCTCATTGACTATAAAAGGAGGGAATACCTCTTTATAGCCATGCTGGGTTATATGTAGATCTATCATAAAGTTTATTAATGCTCTCTCAAGCCTTGCTCCATCACCAAAATAATTGGCAAACCTTGACCCGGTAATCTTACCCGCACGTTCAAAGTCTATGATTCCTAGTTCTTCTGCAATATCCCAGTGAGGTTTTATGAATTCATCCAGCACCGGATCTTTCCAACTTTTAACCACTACATTATCGTCTTCATCACTACCTATAGGTACTTCATCTACTGGAATATTAGGAACTCTTAACATCAAGTCATTCAATTGACTGTCTACTTGTTTCAAGTCTTCATCGATTTTTTTTATGTCATCCGAAACTTTTTTCATTTCTTTAATTTTTTCTTCGGGCTCTTTCCCAGCTTTCTTGGCTTCACCTATTTCTTTTGACACTTCATTCCTTTTTGCCTTTAACGATTCAACTTCCTGCAACATCTCTCTTCTTTTTTTATCATATGAAAGTATGTCTTCCACATGATCTTCTTCGCCTTTATCTTTTGATGCTTGGCTGACTTTTTCAGGGTTACTTCTTACAAATTTTATGTCCAACATCGAAACCGCTAACCCCCCTATTCATAATAAAAATAAATCCCAGGCACGATTAAAGTTTGACCGATATTATTAAAATCATATTAAATTAATTTCTCACAAAATATTATATTATATACGTTAAATACATCTCAGTTAGTCAAATATATTTCCTGGGCGGCTTCAATTCCATCTCCTGGATTATAATTAAACCCTAAATCCTGCAGAGCTATTTCAAAAACACTCAGAAAGGTCAGTATATCGACTTCATCTATATAACCCATATGCCCGATTCTAAAAATTTTATTTATTAATTTCTTTTGTCCTCTTCCAATATATACATTAAACTTATCTATTAGGTATTCTCTTAAATCTTCCAGGTCAATTCCTTTTGGGGTTATTGCAGCTGTCAAAGTTGGGGACCCCTCTTCATCTGTGGTTAGTAAATCAACAGATAGAGCTTTTAAGCCTGCCCTCAACATTTTTTCCATTTTTAAATGCCTTTTAAATCTAGTCTCCAAACCCTCTTTTAAAATTAAATCTGTAGAAACATCAAGACCTCTTATAAGGGAGAGGGCAGGTGTATAAGGGCTTTTAGACTCTAGCATGGATTCCTTATACTCCTTAAGATCAAAATAAAACTTAGGTAAATCAGAAATTTCTCTCATCTCCCAGGCCTTATCACTAAGCGTCAGAAGAGATAATCCAGGCGACATCATCATGGCATTTTGGCTTACAGTAAGTGCTACATCAATTCCCAGATCGTCTACTCTCAACTCCATTCCTCCAACTGAGCTAATCGCATCAACAATGAGTAGAGCAGGGTGATCTCCTTTTATCCTGGAGATCTTCCTCAAATCATTGACAACACCGGTGCTGGTTTCAATATGGGCGACCAACAATGCCTTGATTTCATGCTTATCATCTTGAGAAATGACCTTCTCCAATTGGGATAGGTCTAAAGCTTCTCCCCAGGTTGAATTTAACCTAGTCACATTTAAGTGATAGTTTTCAGCTACTCGGGCAAACCTATCTCCATAATTACCACCAACCATTGCTATTACTTTATCGCCCTTAGAAAGGGTTGTACTTAAAGCAGCTTCCATTGCTCCAGTACCTGATGATGTCAACAACAAAACATCATTTTTGGTCTGAAACACTTTTTGGCACTTTTCATTAACCCTCTCCAATATTTCCGAATACTCATCTTCTAAATGACCCATCATAGGCTGAGATAGGGCAGCATTAACCTCCGGGGGAACAGGAGTAGGGCCTGGCAAGTACAATCTTTTATTCATTTTTTTCCTCCAATATACTTACATGTAGTAACATAATAGACCGGCAGGGTTAAGCTAAGCTGTACTTATTTATCTAACGCTTACATTTGCACTGTCATGAACCATCTTGACAAAGTATTCATGCCACCGGCTATCCTCGGTCAATTCTGGATGAAAAGACCCTACTAAAATATTTTTTTCCTTCGCCGCTACTGTCTTACCATCAAAGTTAGCCAGCTCTTGTACTTTTTCACCCATATCAGTAATATAAGGAGCCCTAATAAAAACTCCTTTATATCCTTTCTCACCTAATTGAGGGATCTCCAAATAGGCTTCAAAGCTTTCTTTTTGTCTCCCAAAAGCATTCCTTTTAACCTTTATATCCATCAGATCGAGATAGGTTTTATCCTGTCCTTCGATATATCTAGCAAGGAGCACAAGCCCGGCACATGTTCCCATGACAGGGTTCCCATCAGCTGCAAACTCTTTAATTGGCTTCACCATATCGCGCCTATTTAGAAAACTTCCAATAGTTGTACTTTCACCGCCGGGTATGATCAACCCATCAACTTTCTTAAGTTCTTCCCCGTCTTTAATTTTTACTCCATTAACACCGCAATGAGAAAGCATGTCCATATGCTCATCGATGGCTCCTTGAAAAGCAAGAATACCGATTTTAAGATTCATGTATACCACTCTCCATTATATTTACCAGCCTCTTTCCTGCATCCTTTCACTTTCATCAATATCTGAAATGTTTATCCCTACCATAGCTTCTCCCAGGTTTTTAGAAACCTGTACCAGGTGTTTATAGTCTTCGTAGTTAGTGGCAGCTTCGACAATTGCTTCTGCCCTCTTCTCCGGGTTGTCTGATTTAAAAATTCCAGACCCAACAAAAACTCCATCCACACCAAGATGCATCATCAAAGCAGCATCTGCAGGGGTAGCAATTCCACCAGCAGCAAAATTTACCACAGGAAGCCTTCCTTCTTCTTTGATTCCTTTTAGCAACTCATAAGGTGCTTGTAATTCTTTAGCCTCATTCATTAACTCATCATCAGGCATATTAACAACTTTTCTGATCTCATCCATAATTGTTCTAATGTGTTTTACAGCTTCAACTACATTTCCCGTCCCCGCTTCACCTTTTGTCCTAAGCATAGCTGCTCCTTCACCGACTCTTCTAAGGGCTTCACCCAGGTTTCGAGCTCCGCAGACAAAGGGAACATCAAACTTGTGCTTATCTATGTGATATTTTTCATCTGCTGGAGTAAGGACTTCGCTTTCATCGATATAATCTATTTCTAGACTTTCTAAGATTTTGGCTTCTACAAAGTGACCTATCCTCGCCTTAGCCATAACAGGTATTGTTACACTTTTCATGATTTCCTCTATTACAACGGGATCCGCCATCCTAGCGACTCCTCCACTAGCTCTAATGTCGGCAGGGACTTTTTCTAGAGCCATAACAGCTACTGCTCCTGCTTCTTCTGCAATTTTAGCCTCTTCTGCAGTAGTCACGTCCATTATGACGCCGCCCTTTTGCATCTGGGCCATGCCTTTTTTTACTCGATAAGTACCTTTTTCTACCATTTGATATTTCCTCCTTACAATTATCCTGAATGTTTATTATATGACTGTATTATATAATTGTACTATAGCTGATTATAAATAACAAGAACAACTTTATCAACCATTTACCTTTGAGTTAAGCCTGTTCAAAATCTGTTTTGTTACGTCTCTTATCTTCATATACTGAAAAAGCCAATTCAACCACTTGAGTAAGCAAATCCTGATAAGATATACCAGTGTTTTCCCACAATTTGGGATACATGCTTATCTCCGTAAAGCCTGGCATAGTGTTGATTTCATTAATGTATACTTCATCAGTATCAGGATTGACAAAAAAATCTATCCTAGCAAGACCTTTAGCATCTAGGGCAACAAATGCTTTGGCAGCTATCTCTCTAGTAATATCCGACAATTCTGATGAAATATCTGCAGGGATGATCAATTCACTTTTGTCATCAAGATACTTAGCTTCATAGTCATAAAATTCTTTTGAAGGCACTATTTCCCCGCATATTGATGTCTTGGGGGACTCATTTCCAAGGACACTCACTTCTACTTCTTTACCACTTACGTTTTCTTCTACAACTATCTTGCTGTCATATTTGAATGCTATCTCAGCAGCTTCTACAATTTCTTCTTCAAAATTAACTTTTGAAATTCCAACACTTGAGCCTAGATTTGCAGGCTTAATAAAGACAGGTAAAGTCAACTCATCTCTTATCAGTTTTAGGTATTTACTTTTATTTTTTTCCCACTTTCTTCTGTTAATTCCGATAAAATTAGAAACCTTCATGCCCTCATACAAGAATATCTTCTTCATCAAAACCTTATCCATCCCTAGCGCAGAGCCTATAACGCCAGAACCTACATAGGGAATGTCAGCAAGTTCTAGTAATCCTTGGAGAGTACCATCCTCCCCGTATGTTCCGTGCAGCACAGGAAAAATCACATCTAAATCCGCTATCTTTTCACTCAGATCAACCCTCCACAACCCCTTTTTAGGACGGGGAAATAACGTGACTTCATAATTGCTCTCTAAAATAGGAGAGTTCGAATCTCTAAAACCTACCTGGTTAGATAATTCTTCAAGGGGATTATCCCCGCAAATCCACCTTCCATCTTTTTTTATCCCTATTGGGATGATTTCAAACTTATTTTTATCTAAGGCTTCCATGACACTTTTAGCCGATTTTAGGCTTACTTCATGCTCTCCGGATCTGCCGCCAAAAATCACTCCGACCTTTGTTTTTTCCGACACAAGCTCCACCTCCAGCTAGATACGATAAAATTTTATCATCTACTCTTATTTTATGATACCCCTTTAAGGGTTATTAAATATAAAAATTAAAATCTCACTTATGGTAAAAAACCCCTGCTATCAGTTTCCCGATAAGCAGGGGTTTTTCAAAAGTTATATTCTCAGGTATGAAACTATTAGATCACCCATCTCTTCAGTGCTAACGGGTTTTTCTTTTTTCTCATCAAAGTATAGATCAGGGGTTCTGTAGCCATCCTTAAGTACTTCAGAAACAGCATCTTCAACAGCTCTAGCTTCTTTTTTTAGCCCTAAAGTCATCTCCAACAACATAGAAACGCTTAGTATAGTTGCCAAAGGATTGGCTTTCCCTTGTCCTGCTATATCAGGAGCGGTCCCGTGGACAGGCTCATAAAGACCTACATCACCATCGCCCAAACTCGCCGAGGGCATCAGTCCTATTGAACCCGGAAGCACCGAAGCCAGATCGCTTATGATATCTCCAAACATGTTACCACATAGCATCACATCAAAATTTTGCGGATTTAGTACCACCTGCATGGCACAGTTATCCACTAAAATATGGTCCAATTCAACATCGGGGTAATCATGAGATATTTCATTAACAACATCACGCCACAAACCAGAACTAGCAAGAACATTAGCTTTATCTACCGATGTGACCCGGCATCTTCTACTTTTCGCCAATTCAAAAGCCTGCCTGGCCACCTTTTCTATCTCCTTATATGAATATCTCATGGTATCTATTGCTTCTCTATCCTTACCAGTGCCTGTCTCTGACTTTGGCTCCCCAAAATAAATACCACTGGAAAGTTCCCTGGCAATTACAAGGTCCGGGTGAATTTCTCCCCGGGCAATTTTTTTGATAGGTGACATCTCCACCAAGAAAGGAAATATTTTGACAGGTCTTAAGTTCAAGTATACATTTAGGCCTTTTCTCAATTCAAGTAATGCCTTCTCCGGCTTTTTTTCCCTGGGCAAATCATCCCATTTGGGGCCACCGACAGCACCCAGGAGAACAGCATCGCAACCCTTTATTTTCTGCCATGTCCCCTCTGGCAAAGGTGTTCCCTCTTCATCATAGGCGTTTCCACCAATTAATCCTTCTTCTAGTTCAAAGGAAATATCGGTATTAGCTTCGATTTGTTTCAATACTTTTATTCCTTCAGCGACTATTTCCGCACCTATCCCGTCTCCTGGTAAAACACAAATCTTTTTGGTATCACTCATTTTTCAAAATCCTCTCCTTGGTATATGGTACTAATCCTCCCGCTTCTACAATTTCTAACATAAAATCAGGATAGCTTGTCGCTTTAATCTCAAAGTCCTGAGTTTTATTATAAACCCTGCCTTCTTCAATATATACTTCCAGCTCGTCTCCTTCTTCAACATCATCAAGTTCATCTGAACATTCTACGGCATAAATACCTAGATTAACGGCATTCCTATAAAATATCCTGGCAAAGGATTTTGCGAGTATATATTTTACTCCTAATGCTTTTATCACCAGGGGAGCATGTTCTCTAGAACTTCCACAGCCAAAATTTTTACCTGCAACGACTACATCTCCTTCTTCAACTTTTTTGGCAAATTCAGGTCTGTGATCACAAAAAGCGTACTGCTTAAGTTCATCTTTATCAGAAACGTTTAGATATCTTGCGGCAATAATGACATCGGTATCGATATCATCTCCAAAAGTCCACACCCTGTTTTTGTTTTCTTCTACTTTTTTATCCTTTGACATGGGGTTTCACCTCTTTTGGATGAGATATTTTACCAGTAACTGCAGACGCTGCTGCCACCTGAGGATTAGAGAGATATACAAAGCTTTCGGGAGATCCCATCCTACCGACGAAATTTCTATTAAATGTAACTATTGCTTTTTCTTCAGGGGCCAGCACACCCATATGACCTCCCAAACAAGGGCCACAAGTAGGAGTACTGACTGCCGCTCCTGCATCAATGAAATCTCCAATCAAGCCTTCATCGAGGGCTTTTTTGTAGACTTCCTGACTTCCGGGTATAATTATCAATCTCAAGCTATCTGCAACTCTTTCTCCTTTGATGATCTTGTGAGCTTCGCGCAAATCCTCTATTCTACCATTTGTACAAGAGCCTATTACAACTTCATCTAGTATGGTCTCCTCCACCTCATCTACAGGCTTTACATTGGATGGTAGGTGAGGCAGCGCCACCAGGGGTTCCAGTCCATCCACATTGAAGTTATACTCTTTTTCGTAATTGCAATCGTCATCACTGTAAACCGCAGATAGGCTATCAGGATCTTCAACCCGGCCTTTCAAGTATTCCATGGTCTTGTCATCCGGTTTGAACAGGGCTGTTTTCCCACCGCCTTCTATGGCCATATTAGCCATTGTCAAGCGACCTTCTAATGAAAGAGCATCTATAGTGCTCCCCCCTATTTCCATAGCCTTGTATCTAGCACCGTCTACCCCGATTTCACCCAAAATAAATAAAATCAAATCCTTGCCACCTGTAAAGGGAGAAGGAGTCCCTTCAATATTAAACCTGAGGGTTTCAGGCACCTTAAGCCAAGTTCTCCCTGTAGCCATGGCACAAGCTATATCGGTACTTCCCATTCCTGTGGCAAAAGCTCCCAGGCCTCCATAGGTGCATGTATGGGAATCACTACCTATTACAATATCACCCGGCTTAACCATTCCCTGCTCCGGTAAAAAAACATGCTCTATCCCGCATTTTCCTACTTCATAGTAGTGGGTTAGCTCATGCTTTTTAGAAAAATCTCTGATTTTTTTTGCCTGTTCAGCAGAAGCTATATCTTTATTGGGCGTAAAATGATCGGGTATAAATGTTATTTTATCCTTGTCAAAGACATCCTTTGCCCCTAGCTTTTCAAACTCCTGAATGGCAATCACTCCGGTTATATCATTTGCCAGTATCAAGTCAACATCAGCGAAGACAAAATCTCCAGCGTAAATTTCATCCTTTCCTGCATGCATTGCCAAGATCTTCTCCGCCATCGTCATACCCATGTTCTACCTCACCCCTTTTGCTTATGACTTTATTTATAGCATCTATATAGGCCTTGCCACTAGCTTCCAAAATATCTGGAGAAATTCCTCTTCCTGTCGCCGTAAAGTCACCTTTTTGAAGCCGGACCACAACCTCACCAAGGGCATCTCTACCACCGGTAACGGACTTGATATTGTAATCCAAGAGCTTAAATGACTCCCCGACCAACCTGTTAATTGTATGATAGATTGCATCGACAGGTCCTTTCCCACAGGCCGCTTCCCTTACAACTTTTTTATTGTCCTTTTTAAGACCTACCATAGCCATTGAATTTGATTTGTTCCCACTTTGAACCTGAAAGTCTAACCATTGGTAGACCTGAGGGTAGACAAATATCCTATTCTCCACAATTGCTTCTAAATCTCGATCGGTCAAATTTTTCTTCCTTGTAGCCATATCTTTAAACTTTTCAAAAGCTTTTTCAAATTGTTCTTCCGTCAAGTTATTGAAACCAAGCTCATCCAGCTTGTTTTTAAAAGCGTGGCGGCCAGAATGTTTACCCAAGGCTAAAGTGTTACTGCTAAGTCCAATAGAATCCGGTGTCATTATTTCATATGTGCTTTTCTCTTTCAGGATACCATCCTGATGTATTCCGGATTCATGGGAAAAAGCATTGTCCCCTACTACAGATTTTTGAGCTTGAATCTTTATCCCTGTAAGCTTACTTACGATGCGACTGGTTCGATAAATTTGCCTGGTATCAACACCTGTATCAGCATCATAATAATCCTTCCTGGTTTTGAGGGCCATCACTACCTCTTCCATAGCAGCATTGCCCGCTCTCTCTCCTAATCCGTTGATAGTGGTTTCCACCTGGTCTGCCCCTGCTTTTATTCCTGCAAGGGAATTTGCAACAGCCATACCCAGATCATCATGGCAATGGACACTTATTACCGCCTTATCAATATTCTTAACGTTATCTTTTATCCCGGTTATCAAATCATAGAATGTTTGAGGGGTCTGATATCCAACAGTATCGGGTATATTGACTACATCAGCGCCAGCGTCTATAGCTGCTTCTACAATCTCGTACAAAAACTCCGGCTCTGTCCTGCCGCTCCCTCCATCCTCTGGAGAAAACTGGATCTCATCAAAATGGCCTTTAGCGTGCTTTATAGAATCAACTGCCATTTTCAAAACTTCTTCCTTACTCTTTTGAAGCTTATATTTCAAATGAACACCGGAGGTAGCAACAAAAATGTGGATCCTCGACCTTTCAGCGCTTTGTATAGCATCTTTGCAGATATCAATTTCCTTGGGATTAGCCCTAGAAAGAGCAGCCACTGTAAGCCCTTTTACTTCATCGGCAATAGCTTTACAGGCCTCAAACTCTCCTTTTGACGAAAAAGGAAAGCCTGCCTCTATTATATCTACACCCAGCCGGGATAGTTGTTTCGCTACCTCCAATTTTTCTTCCGTGCACAAACTCACCCCCGGGGTTTGTTCTCCATCTCGCAAAGTGGTATCAAAAACCTGTATCCTCCGCATATTCTTCACTCCCTTTTCTTTCACTCCTTTTTGTCAGCAATCCAACTCATCATGTCCCTTAAATCTTTACCTACCTTTTCAATGGAGTGATTCTTTTCTTTATAATCCAAATTGTTAAATTTAGGACGCCCTGCTTTATTTTCCAATATCCATTCCTTTGCAAATGTACCGTCCTGGACTTCCTCTAGGATTTTATACATGGCCTTTCTGGCCTCTTCATTAATAACCTTTTTGCCCCTGGTCATATCACCATACTGGGCTGTATCGCTAACAGAATACCTCATTCTTGAAAGCCCACCTTCATACATCAAGTCAACAATTAGCTTCAATTCATGAAGGCACTCAAAATAAGCGATCTCTTCTTGATAGCCTGCTTCTACTAAAATCTCATACCCGGCTTTGACCAATTCACTGGCTCCACCACATAGAACTGCTTGCTCGCCAAAAAGATCTGTCTCAGTCTCCTCCTCAAAACTGGTTTCAATCATGCCAGCTCTAGCACTGCCAATTCCCCTTGCATAAGCTAGGGCCAAATCTTTTGAGCCTCCGGTATAATCTTGATAAATGGCAAATAAGGCCGGCACCCCTTCGCCTCTTTCATATGTTTCTCTAACAAGATGCCCCGGTCCTTTTGGTGCAACCATGAATACATCCACATTTTCCGGAGGTACTATCTGGCTATAATGTATATTAAAACCATGAGAAAACCCTATAGCATCGCCATCATCCAGGTTAGGCCTTATTTGTTCCTCATAAACTTGAGGCTGGTTTTCATCAGGTAATAGTATCTGTACCACTTGAGCTTTTTTTACAGCTTCATCCACTGGCAGCACTTCTAATCCAGCAGACTTTGCTTTTTCTTCGCTTTTACTGCCTTTTCTAAGCCCAACCACAACATCTAGGCCTGACTCCTTTAGGTTTTGTGCCTGGGCATGCCCCTGGCTTCCAAATCCCAGGATTGCTGTAGTTTTAGATTTTAAAACTTCTAATTTGGCATCTTTTTCATAATACATTTGCGCCATTATTCATCTCTCCTTTATTTAAATATTTTTTCTTTTGCATACCCCTTGTCATTGCTATAGTCCCTGTCCTGACTACCTCCTGGATACCAAAATGTTTCAAAAGAGCTTCTAAAGCCAAAATCTTTTCATGGTCCCCAGTAACTTCTACTACAAGGGTATCCAAGGAAACATCGACTATCTTGGCTCTGAAGTTTTCACAGATCTCTTGGACTTCACGCCTGGCTTCTCCTGTGGCATTCACTTTAAACAGTACAAGTTCCCTTTCCAAGGTATCCTCTTCGTTCATTTCCCTAACCTTTATCACATCTATCAGTTTATTTAACTGTTTAACTATCTGCTCTACTTTGCCTCCATTACCTGATCTAGCTACTACAATAGTTATCCTGCTTAGTCCTTCGTACTCACTCTTTCCAACAGCAAGGCTCTCTATATTAAACCCCCTCCTGGTAAATAACCCGGAGACACGGCTGAGAACACCAGGTCTGTCATGAACTAATACGCTCAAGGTTCTAGCCATTTAACTTCCCTCCTTTATGATATCATTTAAGGGCTGACCTGGAGGAACAAAAGGAAACACATTTTCAATAGTACAAAGTTTGACTTCTATAAGGCAAGGATTTTTATCCCTTAGGGCATCCTCTAAGAGGGAATCCATCTTGTTTGCATCATCTATTTTAATACCCTTTAGTCCATATGCTTCTGCAAGCTTGATAAAATCTGGATTACCTTCTAATATAGTAGAAGAATAGTTTTCATTGTAAAACATCTCCTGCCACTGTCGAACCATCCCTAGGCAGCTATTATTCATTACTATTATCTTTATGGGAAGGTTATACCTTGAGACAGTGGCAAGCTCCTGGGAATTCATTTGAAAACCACCATCACCAACAAAACTCAGCACCATCCTACTTTGATCAGTAAAGCTGGCTCCTATTGAAGCTGGCAGTCCAAATCCCATTGTTCCTAGACCACCTGAACTTATAAATCTACCGGAAAGGATGTATTCAAAGTATAACGCCACCCACATCTGATGTTGACCAACATCCGTGGAAACAACCACGTCTTCACCACTTTCCTTCAATATATTCGATATCTTATCCAGAATCGTCCCAGGCGAAAGCTTATGGGGCGGGCTTTGTGCCTTGAACAACTTTTTATCCTCTTCGTACCATTCATAAATTTTTTCCAACCATTCTTCTCTACTCTTAGATTGAAGCTTTTTATTGATATTTTCGATTATTCCCCTGGCATCCCCTACAATGGGTATATCTACAGGAATTATCTTCTCGATTTCAGCAGGATCTATATCTATATGGATAATCCTTTTATTTTTTATAAAGGTTTCTTTATGACCTGTTCCCCTATCGCTAAACCTTACACCTATTGCTATTATCAGATCAGAGTTCAGCATGGTCTTGTTGGAAGCCACATGGCCATGCATACCCGACATTCCCAGGGTAAGTCTATGATCCCAGGGAAACTCCCCGGTTCCCATCAAAGTATTTACTATAGGGATCTCCTGTTTTTCCGCCAGTTCTAAAACTTCTTTACCGGCATTGGAAGTCCTCACCCCACCACCTGCATATATTACCGGCCTTTCTGCTTCTTCTATCATTCTGGCTGCCTTTTTTATCTGCACTGGATGACCTTGATAATTTGGTTTATAACCTATCAAGTCTGGTTTTCCACTTATTGGCTTTGCCGACTCACTGATCTCCTGTTTCATTATGTCTTTAGGAACATCTATTAGAACAGGTCCGGGACGGCCAGTACTGGCAATATGAAAAGCTTCTCTTATAACCTGCGGGATATCCTCCACTTTTGTGATCAAATAACTGTGCTTTACTATAGGAATAGTTATCCCTTTAATATCCGCTTCCTGGAATGCATCTGTCCCTAGAGCATCCTTTGCCACCTGCCCCGTGATAACAACCATGGGAGAAGAGTCAATATAAGCGGTGGCTAGCCCGGAAATCAAGTTAGTTGCACCAGGACCAGAAGTTGCAAAACACACTCCTGTTTTTTTACTAACTCTGGAATATCCATCGGCAGCGTGTACGGCAGCTTGCTCGTGTCTCGTTAGCACATGCTCCACATCGGCCTCCACTAACTTATCGTATAATTCCAGGACTGCACCTCCCGGATAACCAAATATTTTTTCCACTTTTTCATTTTCAAGACATTTCATTATCATCTGGGCACCATTCATTTTAATCCTCCTATACCGCTAAATCCTTATCTTCATGTATGGAAACTCCATTGTTTTGAGCATATTCGCTAAATAGTTCCATTATGTGCTTGGCGATTTCACCTGGAACACCGTCTCCGATAGTCCTTCCATCTACTTTTATAACCGGAATCACTTCTGCAGCAGTCCCCGTCAAAAAACACTCGTCAGCAACATACACATCATGCCTGGTAAACAGTTCTTCCTTTACTACATATCCATTTTCCTCTGCCAGATCCATTACCGTTTGCCTGGTAATCCCATTCAAAATCCCTGCATAATGTGGCGGTGTATATAGTACTCCGTCTTTAACAATAAACACATTATCTCCTGATCCTTCAGCCACATATCCTTCATTATTCAACATCAAGGCCTCTTTTACACCAGCTAAATTGGCTTCGATTTTAACCAAAATGTTGTTGAGATAATTTAGGGACTTGATCTTAGGGTTAAGTGCTTCATGATTATTTCTTCTAGTAGCAACTGTAATAATTTCTAATCCATTTTGATAATAATCCACTGAGAATAATGTAATTTCGCTAGCTATGATTACGATTTGCGGCTTATCACAATTTTCCGGATCTAGCCCTAAATCACCCACACCTCTTGATACTACTACCCTTATATAAGCATCTTCCAGTTCGTTTTTCTTCACAGTTTTTATAATGGCCTTGCACATTTCTTCTTCAGTCATCTCAATATCTAACATGATTGATTTAGCAGATTCAAATAACCTTTTCACGTGCTCTTTTAATTTAAATATTCGACCATTATAGGACCTTATTCCTTCAAAAACACCATCTCCGTATAGATAGCCATGATCCATAACGCTTATCTTTGCTTCTTCCTCAGGTACAAACTCCCCACCTAAATAAACATATCTCGACATTTAAACCACCCTCCATAAAAAGTAAGTAGTAATTTATTTTTAATCACTTCTAAATACAAAAGCCCTTCATCCCATAATAGGCTAATAAAATTAGCTAAAATAGGGACGAAAGGCCTTTTAGCTTTTCGCGGTACCACCCTACTTCCAGTCCAAAAACCCTTAAAGACAATGGCTGGCAGCTTGCTTCAAAGTAACAGCTGGTGCCGTCTTAACCTACTAACACTATCTATAATACTAATCAAATCTCAATTGATAACTTTAGAATAAAGATGCTACATAAGACAGCGGGTTCAGAAAAGCTACTCCGAGGCGACTTTCGGAAGGTTTTGGCACCGGCCTCTCACCAAAACCCGGCTCTCTGTAACCAAAATATACTTCCTACTCCTCCTCATCATCGTATTTATTTCAGTATTAAATTGTATGTATGTACTTAATCAAAGACAATAAATCTTGCGGTCTATTTTTTATTTACAAAAATACCCCCAACGACAGAACCTATAACCAATGGTACCAACCGTTTGAGGGCTCTACACAATTAGCTATCAAAGGATATTCATAAGTCAAGCAACTTACAGGTTTGACTTTAAACAAATTATACGGCCTGTGTCAGGCATTGTCAAGGAAAATGTATAAAGATTTTTAACAATTATTTCTTATAGTTCTTATTAACATTTCTCTTTGATTAGCTTTCCTAGGTTAGCTTCCCTAGGAGATAATCCTAGCGATTAATTCAGATAAAGCAGCTACATCCTCTGTATGTAAATACTCCGAAGTAGATTTGTCAAATAAAATGTTGCAGTTACCAGGTATTTCCTCGTCGCCCTCCCATAATTGTAATGCAACATAAACCTTGGGTAAAGGCCAAAAAGTCACACTGTAGTCTGCTTTACCTTCTTGTATATTGCCACCTAAATTTAGACAGTTTTCCTGAAACACTTTTTTGTCTTTCTCAAAAGCTCTTAATATCGGAGTAATGGCTTCCCTTTGAAAAGCGATAAAATAGCTGTTCGCTCCAGGCAGTTCCCTAAAAGTAATCTTTTCAAAGGTCAATCTTTTGCCATTGGCCCTTGCCAGGTAATTCATTGAAACCAGTTGCAATGTAAAAGTAACGGGCTTATTTTCTGAAGCAAGATATACCTTTCCAGTGGACGGAAATACTTCCAACTTATCATTAAATGATTTCACAGAATATTTTTCTGAGTCCCACTTTACTCCTGCTTTTTCTTCTATCTCTGACGGGTTCTTTTCTATCAAATTTTTCCTTGCTACCTCCAACGCATGTTTATAGTTTTTCGGATCTTCACTCTTCGCCAAGGGAATCAAAAATTTCACTCTCCAGTCCAGGTAAAAATATTTTTCCTACTAACTTTTCATGTTTTGGGTTTTCACCAAACCTTCAGGTTTTCCAACAGTTTGACGATCTTATCTCCATACCTGGGGATAGCATTAACTTCATCCTTTTGGACCACTTTTAATCCCAGGACCAAAATAGTGTATACTAATATTCCTATTCCAATAGTAATAACAGTAGCAATATTTTGGCTCATATGATTATTCAAAAACCAAAACCCTGATAACACACCTATCACCATTCCCAAAGTACTCAATAAAGGCTTAACCAAATCAGGCATAAGCCTCATTTTAATGTCTAGATACTTTTTTGTATCAATATAGTTCAAAAAAGTGGCAAGTAAATGAGCTAGTACAGTTCCAAGGGCCGCTCCTTTGACATTAATCTCAGGAATAGAAGTCAAAAAATACGTCATTATCAGTTTTAGCAAGGCTCCAATAAACAAATTTTTCACCGGCAGCATGGTTTTTCCAAGGCCCTGTAATATTCCTGTAGTAGCAAACTTTAAGATCAAAAATATCACTGCAGGCGATAAATACCTTAGCACAACAGCAGCTTCAGGATCCCGGGGAAAAATTAAATCTATAATTTGTCCTGATAAAATAAACATACCCACCGTAGAAGGCAGTCCAATTAAAATAGCAAATCGAAGGGCAAGCTTCGCCCGCCTTTCAGCTTGCCCGGTATTGTTCTGAGCTATAGATTCAGAGATTGCTGGAACTAGACTCATTGACAGGGCCATCCCCAAAGTCCCTGGAAACATTATCAAAGGATTAGCATATTGGGTAAGATGAGCAAACATAGCCGTCGCTTCATGCTGCCCAAATCCTACCCCTGTCAGCCTATTAACTACAACTGTAGCGTCTATCAAGTTCATCAAAGGCATGATCAAGTTTCCAATTATTATAGGAAATGACAAATAAAGTATCTTTTTTAATATACTTAAGGACTTCTCATCATTTTCCAATTTTTCTATATTGGTTTCAAGCCTGGCAATGCCATTATTAAAGCTTTCCTGAGGTGCCGCCCATTTCACTGGTGTTTTGAAATAACATACAGCCAGGTAGCACAAACCGGTAAAAGAACCTATTACATTACCAAAGGCCGCTCCAGCGGCAGCAAATTCTGCCCCAAAAGGAAGTAAAATATATGCGAAAATTATTATCCCCGCTACTCGCAGGAGTTGTTCTAAAACCTGGCTCATAGCTGTTTTTGACATCTGCTGAAGTCCCTGAAAATAACCTCGAAAGGATGACATTATTGCCACGACAAAAATAGCCGGTGCCACTGCTTGAAGGCTCAAATAAGCCCTAGAATCCCCTGTCACATTATCTGCTATAAATTCTGCCCCGAAAAAAAGTATGATTGAAAATACCAACCCAGTTATAGTGATGGCAATAAAGGCAATTTTAAAAACCCTTTTGGCCCCATTATAATCATTTAATGCAATATAACCACTGATCAACTTTGAAATGGCAACAGGTATCCCGGCCATGGACAGGGTCAATAAGACTGTATAAACAGAATAAGCCATTCCATAAAGTCCCATTACCTGGGTTCCCACCAGGTTGGGCAAGATCAATCTGTACACTAAGCCGATGATTTTAGCGATAATTAATGCAGCACCAAGGACTGCCGTTCCTTTTAACAAAGAATCCTTTTTCATAAAAATACCTCATCATAGCTTTTTAATTTTGTCATTCTTTAACCCTTGAAGCGGAAACTATAAAATTATATATTTTATAAGTTTTTTGATGTTGCAAGTTTTATAGGTTTTATATTTTCATCAATTGAGCAACCGACCCTGCATATTATTTATGAGTCCCATATTAATATAAATCGGGCTAAAATAAAAGTAGCTACTTTTTAGTATTTAAGTAGCTTTTACTTTTAATTACTCTTCAGATAAACCAGTTTAATATTTACATTAATTTACTTTTTGTCCAGCCTTTATCTTAGCATAATTTTTAAGCTAAAACAAGTGGCCCAACATTTACATTTAAGAGGTTAAATAAAATAAAGAAGCACAGTAAGGGTTAATGCACTAATAAGGGTTGTAAAAAAAGCAACCGTAGAAACAAAATCAGGATGACAGTCAAATTCCACCGCATATAAAGTCGTCACTACAGCTGTTGGCATAGCAGCTTGCACGATCATTACTTTACCCAGAAGTTCAGACACAGGTAATAAAAACACTATTACCACTGCAATTAGTGTGGATATGACAAGGCGGATAACAACAGCTGAAGCCACTTTGTTCCATTCCATGTTGGTTACAGTAATTTCCGCTAATTGCATTCCCAGGACCAAAAGTACTAATGGAATAGCCGCATTAGCAAGAAGTTCAATGGACTCATAAAAATTCCCGGGTACCGCAGGCATTCCAGGTAACTTCAATACAAAAGCCAACACAGTGGCATGGACGACAGGCATTTTCAAGACACCCAAAAAAGAATTCCATAATGAATATTTTCCCCTGGCAGCAAAATAGATCCCAAAAGTTGACATGTAACAGAGATGAAGAACCATTATTGCCAGTCCATAGCTTAAAACTTCATCTCCAAAAGCAAATAATATAATGGGTACCCCAAAGTTCCCGTTATTCATAAATACGGTAGAAAGTTGAAATGCACTCTCCTCTGCCGGAGTCAACCCCAGTAAGTTAGTAAAAACTCTCACAATGAAAACCAATGAAACCATCAGCAGCAAGCCATATATCAAAATATATGCATAAGTACCGTCAAGGGTAGCCTCATAAAATGTGGTAAACACCAAGGCCGGGATCATAATGTGAAGTGCTGGCAAAGTTAGAGACCTAATATCTAGACCACATTTATTCTGTATTCCATATCCTACAAGGATAATCAAAAATACTGGAATGATTACTTCCCAGAAGATCATAGGGTTTACTTCCTTTCATTGGTTAAATTTATGCTTTTTTGACTCCTAATTCAATAACTCAACCAATTTCAGCCGCAAACTACTAACTTTTTTTGAGTACAGCTTTTTTTGAGTTGTAAATCAAGGCAATTATACAAAGAGGTACTCCTAGGGCCAGTAAATAAAACTCATCTAGTACAAAAATATACGCTCCAGTTGCTATCATGGATATTAATAACATCCATGTCTCAGCCATAGAAATTTTATACTTCCAGTGCCTGTTTAAAATTATAGATATTGTCAAAAGCAGCACAGCCGCTCCTAATAAATCAGCTACGAGCTCGAAGGTTGTTTCATGTTCAAGGAGTATGGATGGTGTAGATACAAAAATAAAAGGTAATATAAGTACTGGATAAGCAGCTTTAGCAGTCTCCCAGGCACTACGGTAATAGTGACTACCTGCAATATTTGACGCTATCAACAAAGCGATTCCCACAGGAGGTGTCAAATGAGATACTATTGCAAAAAACAGGGGAAATAAATGTGCGTGTAAAGTTGGAACGCCCATTTCTATCAACATAGGAGACAAGGTTGTTGCCACAACAATATAAGCAGCAGGTGTTGGTACTCCAATCCCTAAAATTATACTTGTAACCATCACAAGGATAAGCATAAGTACTAAATTATCTCCTGCAATGCCACCCAGAACCATGCTAAGATTAATTGAAAAGCCGGTAACATCAAGAGCTGCTACAAAAATTCCAATTGCTGCTAAAACTATTGCCAGCTTACTACCGTTTGTCACCCCATCCACAAGTTTATCTTTTGCCACCTCCCATGTGACATTGGCATCTTTTCTAAAATACCCATAAGCTAGTCCCATTATTACAAGAACTATAATTGTATAAAATATGACCATCATAAGAGAAAAGCCCACTATCATCAAACCAATTAAGACAGCAAAGGGAATTACAAAAATTGGCGCGTCCAACAATATATCCTTAACGTTTACATCATATTCAGTAGTGGAAAAATCCTTCTTTATCGCATTTAACTCCGCATATAAAAATAAGATTCCGAAGTATAATACCGCAGGTATAATAGCTGCTGCAGCAATGTCAATATAGCGGATCCCCGTAAATGAAGCCATTACAAAGACTGTTGCGCCCATAATAGGGGGTAAAAATTGTCCCCCATTAGATGTAGCAGCTTCTATTGCTGCCGCCTGTTCCGGATCATAACCACTTTTTTTCATCAATGGAATGGTAAAGGACCCTGTCACTGAAACATTTGCCACGCTACTCCCAGTTATAGATCCCAAAAGTGCACTAGAAACTATCGCCATAGCAGCTGCTCCACTTCTCACTTTTGAAGCTACAAAGTTACCAAGATGTTGGACAAAATTCATTGCCCCAAAAGCATTCAATAAAGCGCCAAAAATGATAAACAGAAACAGATAATTCGCCGACAACACCAGTAAATTACCTATTAAACCCCATGAAGAAGTTACATCGCTTGCCAACAAAACTACAGCCCTTCGCAATGGTATAGAGGGAGCACTAAAAACTCCCGGCAAGTGATTACCGTAATATGTATATAACGCCCCAATTATCACCAGGGACGGAAAGACCCAACCAAAAGATTGCCCTGCTATAATTATAGCTATTATAGAGCCAATCACACCCATTACCAGGGCAGTCTGAGGCGGAGAACTTGGATTTTGTAAAATTATACTGTAATCATAAATAAAATAAATGCATACAACAATACCAAGAACCAGTATGGCAAAATAAAACACCGCGAAAACCTTTGAACGTTTTTTTTGCAAAAACAAGTTTAATATAACAACTGTGAGGGCAAATCCGAAGTGAAAAATAGCATGCATTTGTGGTTCATAAGGTCGTAGATAAATATATAATAGCTGATATAAAATCATGGTTATTGCTAAGTATGGCAAGAGCTTTTTAATTCCATTTTTTAGATTCTCTACAACATCGCTCATTGTTTTGACACCTCCTATAGCTCCTCAAAAAGAAATTATAAGGCCGAAAGCAATTGCAACATAACACTTTCGACCTTATAGTATACGTTTAATCATTTTGGCTTAATTAGTCAAAGTGGGACTGTAATTCCATACCCTGATCTTCATAATATTCTAAGGCACCAGGATGATATTGTTCTTCCCTTTCCTCTTCATCGGTCCAAAATGAAGTGGTCATGTGTTCTTCTGTCAATCCTTCTGCATGAGCATGGTGCGGCTCAAACTGCCCATCTTGTATGTTTTCATGGATTATTCTAGTCACTTCATAAATTACATCGTCAGGAACTTCTTCTCCAGCAGCCCAATAAACAGGTGTAGCTATATAAACCAATTCTTCTTCTGGTAATCCTTCATCAAATGCATCAGGAGGCATTGTCATCCCCAAATTAGGCAACTCATATTCATCTTCAAAGGGCTCCATTTGTCCAGCCTCTTCTATCCATTCTAAGTTCTGTTCTACATTTCCTTGATTAGG
>CAZCIZ010000045.1:0-20871 GCA_964498995.1 uncultured Clostridia bacterium
TGTATTAATAATAAAAACTTAAAACGTATCTCCATATACTGCAGCAGTGAAATAACTCAGTTATTTTCATTACTGGTTAGTTAGGTTAGGTGAGTGAAGTTGTTAATAATTTGTTAATAAAATGTTTAGTACAAAGTTTCATAATATATATACTTAATAAATAATAAGGAGGAGTTATTAAAATGAAAATTTTGGTTTGTGTAGATGGGTCACAGCAAAGTCAAAAAGCTTTAGAAAAAGCTTCTATAATTGCTGAAGGATGTAATGTTGATGAAGTAGCCATACTTCACGTTAATGAAGGTTTTCCTGGATTAACTTCTATAAGAGACGTGACCGGCTCCCCGTCACAAGAGGACTTAGACCGCTTTAGAAAAATACAGGAAGAACATCAGGAGGAGCAAAAAAAGATTTTGACAGAAGCCTTGAAAATACTTGAAGACAAAAACATTAATGCACGTACAATTTGGAAAGAAGGGCACCCTTCCCATACTATTGTCAACGTAGGCTGTGGGGAAGAATTCGACATGATTGTTATGGGCAGAAGAGGTATGGGTGGTTTGAAGAAAATATTCCTTGGAAGTGTTAGTAGTGCCGTAGTTCAAGAAGCTAAAGATTGTAGCGTGCTCACGGTCAGTTAAGATTAAAAGAATGATAACTGGTTAGTAAGAAAATAAATCAGTTATTTTCATTACTGGTTGTGGTGCGAAAACCCAAAGCATGGGGAATTAGAAAGGAAAGTATTTAAAGTTTATGTAATCTGAGGTCGAGCAAAGTAAGATGGGGGGTATTGCATTTATGAAGGAATCGAATGACGAACAACATTCTCATGAGGATCATAGCGGTCATGGCGGTCATGACGAGCACGCTGGTCACAGTCCTAAAATGTTTCGTGAGAAGTTCTGGTTATCCCTAATTCTGACCCTTCCAGTAGTTTTCTGGTCGGTACACATCCAAATACTGTTAGGATATCAGGCACCGGAGTTTTTCGGATCGGAATGGATTCCACCGGTTCTTGGTACAGTAATTTTCTTTTACGGTGGCTGGGTATTTATACAAGGTGCGTGGAGGGAGCTCAGTAACAAGCTGCCCGGTATGATGACACTCATCTCCCTGGCTATAACCGTTGCCTTTGTGTTCTCCTGGGTTGTGCAGCTTGGGCTTATCCAGGCAGAAGCACTCTGGTGGGAACTGGCCACCCTGGTCACCATCATGCTCTTGGGTCACTGGATGGAGATGCGGTCCATTGTTCAAGCGCAGGGTGCATTACAGAAACTGGCAAAACTTCTCCCGGATACTGCTACGCGCATCACTGATGAAGGCGAGGAGAAGGTCGCGGTAAGCGAACTCAAAGAGGGCGACATCGTATTGGCTCGCCCGGGTGAGAACATTCCCGCGGATGGAGTGCTTCGGAAAGGGAAAAGTGATGTAAACGAGGCAATGATTACCGGCGAGTCGCGGCCAGCAAAAAAGACTGAAGGTGACGAGGTCATTGCCGGCACGAACAACGGAGAGGGTTCACTTCATATCGAAGTTACAAGTACCGGTGAGAACACCATGCTGTCCGGTATTATGCGGCTTGTGGCTGACGCGCAAAGTTCCAAATCCAGGGCGCAGAACCTGGCTGATCGTGCTGCCCAACTTCTAACGGGTGTAGCCATTGCTGCCGGTGTGACTACATTGATTGTGTGGCAGTTTCTCGGGTTGCCCATTGATTTTACCATCGTTCGGGTTGTAACCGTTCTGGTCATTGCTTGTCCTCATGCGTTGGGGTTGGCCGTGCCACTTGTTGTAGCCATCTCAACGACGTTAGGAGCTACGAATGGACTTTTGGTACGGGATCGGCGTGGCCTCGAGGAAGCCAGAAATCTAAGCACTGTAATATTTGACAAGACTGGAACACTGACGCTGGGTGAATTTCGGGTTGTTTCCATGTCCGCAGTAGAAGGAGTTTCGGAGAACGAAGCTCTAAGGGTGGCTGCGGGAGTTGAATCGGAGTCTGAGCATCCTATCGCCCGGGGAATTGTGAAGACAGCTCAGGACCGTAGGATTGAGATTCCTGCTGTCGACCACTTCCGGAATCTTACGGGCAGAGGTGTGGCAGCCACGGTGGATGGCATTGAGTATCATATGGGTGGGCCTGTGCTTTTGAAGTCAGAAGGTGCACAAGTATCTCCGGCGCTTAGTAAGACAGCTGAAGCTGCGTCTGAACAGGGACAGACTGCCATATACTTGCTCCGAAATGGTACAGCGGTCGCTGTCTTCGCTGTGGCCGATGCTATTCGACCGGAAAGCAAAGAGGCTATCCTTGATCTTCAGAAACAGGGTATTGATGTGGCTATGTTGACAGGCGATGCGCGGGCTGTAGCCAACTCTGTAGCTGGGGAGCTTGGGATTGAAACGGTTTTTGCCGAAGTCCTTCCCGAGGAAAAAGCCTCAAAAGTACGGGAACTCCAGGAAAAAGGAAAAAAGGTGGCCATGGTCGGTGACGGCGTGAACGATGCTCCGGCTCTTGCTACTGCTGATATTGGGATTGCTATTGGGGCAGGAACAGACGTGGCTGTGGAAGCCGGTCACATTGTGCTCGTGAAATCCGACCCCCGCGATATCCCCCGAGTGGTCACCCTCTCTCGTGCTACCTATGGAAAGATGAAACAGAATCTTTGGTGGGCGGCAGGCTACAACATCATAGCAATTCCCCTGGCCGCAGGGGTACTTGCAGCGTGGGGGATTCTTCTTACGCCGGCTGTTGGTGCCGTACTCATGTCTGCGAGTACGGTGATCGTGGCATTTAACGCCCAGCTGCTGAGGCGGGTGGTGTTGTAGCAAATTGTTAACGATGAATCCATTCCTCAGGCTTATAATTTGGCCCCCCACAAAGAATGTCACTAAAGAATGATAGCCTTTGTGGATTATAATGGTAAAGCGGCATACGATTATTACCAAATAACCCTCCATTTACAGAGGAAGATGAAACGGCTTTTGTTACTAAGCTGGCCCCTCGCATGCTTAATGGCATTCAAGCCATGGATGGGACAAAGATGACTGGCTCCAGGTCTATCGGAAAGTAATGGATGCAAACATATTGGTGCTGGGATCTGCTATATGGTTGGGGGGAAAAAACATCCGTATGTCAGAAGATCATCGAGCGCTTATACGGGGAATCAGGAAACCTCAATACAGCAGGTCCCCCAGCCTAGTTTAGAAAATGTTTAGAACATGTTAAGATCTTAGCTTTACAATAAAACAAAATAACATATTAGGAAATATTGAGAGGGGATGATGTTGATTCAAAAGCTTTAAAGTTTAATATCCTTGGGGGCTTACTTTCTTCTAAAGAGCATAAAGTTTGTTCCCAAATTTAGATAGATATTCCACAAAAGAAAGGGGGGTGTAAGCCAGTGTCCTCAGAAGTAAATTGTAAAGTTGACAATTGTAATTACAATCAGGAAATGAAATGCAACGCAGATTATATTAAGGTAAATATGCAGGTTAGTAGGGAAGAGGCTTGCAGTCCAGATGTCACTTATTGTGAGACATTTGAATCCAGGCAGTGCTAGTAATTTAGGAAAATAGTATTATTACCACCCTGCCTCCTTTTACAGTGAATATAGCTAAAACTATATATTTACCAGATAGTATTTTAATCGGGTAAGAATTCTACTTTTAAAATTAAATCCGATGTTTCATCGGGTATTCCCCGACCGTCCCGATCATTGGTTGCCACATATAAGCTTCCTTCGTGGTATCGCACTGTCCGCAGTCTTCCCCAGTTGGTCAAAATTGGTTCCTGATCCAGAATGTTGCCTTCATCGTCCAAGGCAATGCGTTTGACCATGTTTCCTCTTAAACCAGCGATGAAAAGCTGGTCAGAATATTCTCCTTTTTATGTCCCATAATTTCGTGGTAAAAGTATTATGCAATAAACATTTGAGGAGATCGATTGGTCTATAGATAAGTCTATAGCGGGCTAAGTTTAATTTATACTTTTGTAATTAAACTCTTATTAACAAATTCTTAACAAAAAAATTTAGTTTGCAATCAATAAATTAGACAAATTAATGAAATCTGGATGAATGTACAAAAGTCCTGCTTAGCACTTTTAGTTTGCATGATAGAATACTATGAATATCCATGTACACGGGAATTATTGAATTTTGGAGGCTGGGAAATATGTTTTTGGATTTATTGCAGTTGGTGATTTTTCATAAGGGATTTTTGTTAAGAGTTTGTTTATAAAATGTTTAGTATGAAGTTTTATACTTAATTTATACTTTACACTTAATGTACAAAGTTGGAGAAGCGGGACGGTTTTATTAAACTTATTATAGACAGCAATGAGGGAAAAATTTTGGGTGCACATATCATCGGCCCGAAAGCAGGCGAATTAATTCATGAATTGCTTGCAGCCATGCGCTTTGGAGCTACAGTCTATGACCTTCAGGATATGATACACGTCCACCCAACCTTATCCGAAGCAATCAATAACACTGCCTGGTTGAAATAAAAAGGTTATTAAAAATCATTTATAATTATCTATTTTCATAGCAAGGAGGGTAAAAATGGAAATTAATATATTGGTAGGTGGGGCTGCTGGGCAGGGGATGGAAACAGTGATGAACCTGCTGGGTAAAACCCTTGTTAGAGAAGGATTTGACCTGGTTTACAGTAAAGATTACATGTCCAGGGTGCGCGGCGGACATAATTATTCCAGGCTCCGCATTGCTGATACCATGCCGCTCACCCAGGTTGAGAACGCAGACATCATAGTTGCCCTAAATGAAGAAACCTACAATCTGCATCGGGAAAATTTACATCAGCAGGGCAGGATTATTTATGATCCTTCTTCTTTTAATCTCCCCGATGACGAAGAAAGGGGCGTACCGGTCAACCTGCAGGAGCTTGCACGAGAAGCAGGAAGCCGGGTAATGGCAAATACCGTAGCTGTAGGTGCAATCCTGGTACTGCTTGGACTTGAGACTAAGATTACAGAGAAAATCTTACAGGAAAACTTTGCTGGGAAAAAGGAGGAAGAAAAAGTTGTGGAAGAAAACATTGCTGCTTTAAAGGCAGGTTACAGCGAAGTGACTAAAACTTTAAGCTCAAGTTTTACTGTTCCTCAAAAAAATGCTTCTGCGGAAAGATTGTTCATTGATGGCAACCAAGTTTTGGGCATGGCAGCTTTGGCCAGTGGATGTCGCTTTATGGCAAGCTACCCTATGACCCCCTCCACCGGAATAATGAGTTATCTGGCAGCTAAAGGTAACCACCACAGTGTGGTGGTGGAGCAGGCAGAGGACGAGATTGCTGCCATAAACATGGCTTTAGGAGCTTCTTATGCCGGTGTACGTTCCATGAATGCCACTTCAGGAGGAGGGTTTTCCCTCATGGTAGAAGGCTATTCCCTTGCTGGTATGACGGAAACCCCGCTGGTAATTGTTGTAGCCATGAGACCCGGGCCAGCTACTGGACTGCCTACACGGACTGAACAGGGTGAATTGGAATTTGTGATCCATGCTGGCCACGGCGAATTTCCACGCGCAGTACTCAGCGCTACTACCCATGAAGATGCTTTTTATCGATTAAACAAAGCTTTTGAACTGGCTGACAAGTTTCAAACTCCTGTAATTTTCCTTTCAGACCAAAATTTTGCTGATACGCACCGCGCTTTGGAGCCCTTTGATTTTTCTAGGATGGGTTATAATCGTTACCTCGAAACAGAATCTGATGTTAAAAAACCCTATCGCCGGTATCGAATTACTGAAAGCGGTATATCCCCCCGGGCACTACCAGGACAGTTTTCGGACGAAGTTGTTTTGGTAGATAGCGATGAACATGATGAAAACGGTAATATTATTGAAGACAGCAGCACCCGCCAGCTTATGGTTGAAAAACGTATGCACAAACTGCAGGGGCTGGCGCTCGAAATGGACGAGCCCCAATTTTACGGTGACCCAGATCAGGAAATCCTGCTTTTGGGATGGGGTTCGACTTATGGTGTTGTAAAAGAAGCAGTAGATGAACTTCTTGCTTCCGGTATAAAAACTGCAATGCTTCATTTTAGCGATATCTGGCCTCTGCCCTCAAAGAATTTGAAAACCTATTTGCCACAGGCAAAGCGCGTTTTTTGTGTAGAAAATAACGCCACAGGGCAGCTGGCTTCTTTAATTTATCGAGAAACGGGGATGAAAACGGACCATCCTATCCTGAAGTACGATGGCCGTCCTTTTTTACCCCGGGAGATTGTACAGGAGGTGATAAAATATGAGAGCTGAAGAATACTTGGTGGGGGAAACCGCCTGGTGTCCTGGTTGTGGAAATTTTCCCATACGTAAAGCCCTGGCTTCTGCTCTGGAAGAGCTTGAACTGCCTCCTCACCGCGTTCTGATCTGTTCAGGTATTGGACAGGCTGCCAAAATGCCGCATTATTTAAAAGTTAACGGCTTTAACGGCCTTCACGGCCGTGCACTTCCTCCTGCGTTTGGTGCGCTTGCAGCCAACAAGCATTTAAAAGTTATTGTAGAATCGGGAGATGGTGATTCTTACGGCGAAGGCGGCAACCATTTTATGCATACTGTACGCCGTAACCCTGATATTGCTCATTTTGTGCATAACAACCAGATCTATGGGCTGACCAAAGGGCAGGCAAGTCCAACCAGTGAAATGGGGATGGAAACCAGTGTCCAGGTAAACGGGGTGACCCAACCTCCAATAGCTCCGCTGGCGCTGGCGTTGGTCCTGGGCGCCGGGTTTGTTGCCCGCTGTTTTAGCGGAGAAAAAGAGCATCTGAAAGAAACAATGAAAGCAGCTCTAAACTTCCCCGGTTATGCGCTGGTAGATATACTGCAGCCCTGTGTCGTTTTTAACAAGCTGAACACTTTCGGTTGGTATAAAAAGAGGACATACATTATAGAAGATCATGATCCCCAAGACTGGGGAGCAGCCCTGGGTTTGGCCAGGACATGGGGCGATAGAATCCCGCTGGGTATCTTTTACAATGTGCCTCGCCCGACTTATGAATTTGAAGCTCTTGCCCTGCAGGGGCAACCTCTTTCACAGCGTCCTTTTAATCCTGAGGCGATGGCTCATATACAAGATGAATTTAAATAAGCTCCAGGACGAAGAACCAGATTCGAAAGGGGGATTTTCCCCCCTTCTCATCAAGATGTATTAATAATAAAAACTTAAAACTTTATTGTTTATAATTTGTTAAGAAAATGTTTAGTACTTAGCTTCATAATATATGTAATAATAATGAAATCTTGGTGTAATTTATCATATAGGAATATACACCTTCAAAGGAGGAGGTATTTAAATGAAAATTTTAGTTTGTACGGATGGGTCGGAGCAAAGTCAAAAAGCTTTAGAGAAAGCTTCTATAATTGCTGAAGGATGTAATGTTGATGAAGTAGTCATACTTCACGTTTATGAAGACATTCACGGAATAACTTCTATAAGAGACATAATGAGTTCTCCGTCAGAAGGAGACTTTGAGTACTTTAAAAAAATACGGGAAGAACATAAGGAGAACAAAAGAAAGATTCTTTCAGAAGCCTTGAAAATATTCGAAAACAAAAACATTAAAGCACGTACAATTTGGAAAGAAGGGCACCCTTCTCATACTATCGCCAGTGTAGGTTGTAATGAAGGTTTTGACATGATTGTTATTGGCAGAAGAGGTATGGGTGGTTTGAAGAAAATATTCCTTGGAAGTGTTAGTAGTGCCGTAGTCCGAGAAGCTAAAGATTGTAGCGTACTCACGGTGAGCTAAGATTAGAAGTATGATTCTCCACTAATATTATTATGTTTTGTTTTACATGAAATTGTAAAAGTTCAAAAATTGCAAAAATTGTTAGAGTATTCATAAAGTTTCATATAGGAGGTATTTATCCTGACTTACAAACATGACAAAATCAACATAATTGGAAATGGCCCTTTGTATGGCAAAACAAAAGTCAACGGAGCCAAAAACGCATCGCTACCAATAATGATAAGCTCTTTACTGGCCACAAAACCAATTATTATTGAAAATATTCCGCCTCTAAGAGATGTTAACATTATCTGTGAGCTTCTTATAGATCTAGGATGTAGAATTGAAAACAATTTACCAAACAATATTTTTATCGACCCTACCAAGTTACAGAAAACTGAAGCACCCTACGAGCTAATAAGTAAAATGAGAGCTTCATTTCTGGTTATAGGCCCGCTTTTAGCTAAACAGGGTTATGCTAAAGTTCCTATGCCTGGAGGATGTGCTATAGGCAGCAGACCAATAGATCTTCATCTAAAGGGTTTAGCGGCATTGGGGGCAGAAGTTAATACAGGTTACGGTTTTGTGGAAGTGAAGTGTAACAAATTAACAGGTAATAAAATTTATTTAGATTTTCCCAGTGTAGGCGCAACAGAAAATATTATGATGGCAGCAACTTTGGCTAAAGGTACTACTATTATTGAAAACGCAGCCGAAGAACCTGAAGTAGCCGATCTCGCTAATTTTTTAAACCTGATGGGGGCTAAAGTCACGGGGGCAGGCACAAATACTATCAAGATACATGGTGTTGAAAAATTAAGGGCAACAGAGGGGTATATGGTTATCCCTGATAGAATAGAGGCAGGCACTATTATGACTGCTGTAGCTACTACCGGGGGAAGAGTGCTAATTGATAACGCTATTTTCGATCATGTCCGTCCTGTCACGAGAAAACTTCAGGAAATGGGAGTTAGAGTAAAAGAAGAAAACGGCGGTATTTTAGTTGAAAGTAGCAGAGAAAAATTGAAACCGGTTGATATCAAAACCTTACCTGCTCCAGGTTTCCCTACTGACATGCAACCCCAAATCACAGCACTTTTAGCTAGCATAAATGGTGAGAGTATAATTACAGAAACCATTTTTGAAGATAGATTTAAACATGTCGATGAGCTTAAAAGAATGGAAGCAGATATTACTGTAAAAGGCAATAATGCTTATGTTAAAGGTAAGTCTCGATTAACCGGGGCTCCAGTAAAAGCCACTGACCTTAGAGCTGGGGCCAGCTTAATCATAGCAGGGCTAGTAGCTGAAGGTGTTACTGAGGTTTCTGATGTTTATCATATAAATAGAGGGTATTATAAACTTACCGATAGACTAAACAAATTAGGTGCTAATATAAGGGTTAGAGAAAAAAAGAATATTTCAAAGACAAATCAAAAAATATTTGCCTAATCATAAATACTATAAAAAGAAAGGGGGATTATAACAATGAAGGCAGCAGAACAGTGTATAGAACAATGCCGAGGTTGTGTAAGGGTTATGCCGGACAAGCAATGTCTTGGCTACAAAGATCCCAAGTATCAATGGGAAAAATTTGATGTATGTCCCGGCTATACAGATGATGTTAAAAACCTAGAAGAAGTACTAGAAAAACTCAAACAAAAATCTGTCTCGAGAAACACGGAAAAAGACATCAAAAAAACGATAGAGTTTCATCAGCAAGAAGAAGAAAAAGAAGCGGTTTAATCTTGGGAATTGAACACCTTGATCTGTGGCAAATACACGACCTCCGTAATCAGGCTGATCTTTAGTCCATAGAGTCCCCGGTCGAAACCTTTGAATAAGTCGCCACGCATTCTCGTGACTTTAGTCATGAGAATGCGTGGCGACATATGTTGGATAAAACAAAACAGTGATTAACAAATTCTTGCAATTAACCAGCGGGCAAAGCTTGAGAAATTGAAAAAGCTCGAGAAGTTTATCATAAGTTCACCTCTAGCGTTTACAAAAATATCGGCAACGGTTTGCAGGAAAAAAGTCGTTTCTTGTCTCCAAATCTTTTTTTCTTTTATTGATTCAAAACCGATAAAGCCGATAAGCCTGTCTGTACTGCGAAGCGGTACACATAATATAGATTTTAAACATTTGAGGAAATCGATTGTATTATAACGGTCTAGCCGAAGCAATCTTATTTCGGCTAGACCGTTATAAAGATATCAACTAAACTATGATTATTAATGCTTAGCAACTTCATAATGTTCTGATTCAATCGGCCATCCTGTAATCTTTTCTATTTCTTTAAATATTTTCTGGGCGGCTGGCAGAGAGGCTTCTGCTTTTTCTTTAGTTTCCCAAAAGGAAATAGTTATCGTCCTTTCTTTCTTTTCATCAACTAAAAAATAAGTAGCTTTCATTTCTTCAAATCCTTCATTACTGGCATTTTTAAGATGTTCAAGAACCTGCTCTACGTGATTTCCCGGAATTGTACTAACCCTTGCATACATGAGTTATCACCCCCTTTCTTGAAATAATCCTGATATTAAAACCTTAAGTTACCTAAAATTATATTTTGTTTAACAGCTGATAAGTTTAATTTATACTTTAGTACTTAAACTTTTATTAAAAAATTCTTAACAAAAAATTTCAGTTTGCAATCAATTAATTACACAAAGTAATGAAATAAGGAGTTTTTTGTTAAGAATTTGTTTATTATATGTTTAGTATAGAACTTTACATTAAATTTAACGAAGTAATTTCAAATATGGAGTCACTTAAGATCTATAGGAAGTGTTACTTATGATAATAGAAAGGAGTTGTAAAAAATGATAAGACTTTATGCTTTGAGTACATGCCCGTGGTGTAAAAAGACAAAAAAACTTTTGGAGGAAAAGGAGTTGAATTATGAAGCAATCGATTTGGACCTTCTGCAGGGTGAAAAACAAAAGGAAGCACTAGAAAAAATGGACAGTCTGACGTCGAAGCGCTCTTTCCCCCTGCTCGAGATTGGGGATAAAGTTATTCAGGGTTACAAGGAAGAGGAAATCCGGGAGGCCTTAGAAGATGAAAAATAAAATTTACTGTCCCGTCTGCAGAGTCCATTTTGTCTTCAAAGATCAGCTTGAACCAGGTACAGAGGTCATTTGCCAGGTCTGTGGAGCCAAGCTCGAGATAACGGAAGTGAAGGAGCAGGTCTCTGCCCGCAAGGCTTTACAGGAGCCGGAAGAGGAAATATATGACCGGGTAGAAACATATGCTCAACTGAAAGGTTATGTTTTTGACGAAAACAAAGAAGATATCATGATAGGATTGCTAGAGAAAAAAGGACGGTTTGGTGATTTTTATTGTCCCTGCCGCTTTGATAACGTCCCGGAGAACATCTGCCCCTGTCAGGAAACACGCCAAAACGCCGTAAAAAAGGATGGGAGCTGTCTATGTGGACTTTTCTACTTACCGGGACAGGTTCTGTCCTAAAATTGGCTTTGCCTTATTTTAAGTGAAGAATCTGAAGCTAAGCGGTGTAATAATGGGGGTATAATATTATAAATAAGCATTAAACTGTTTATGAGCGATAGAGAGGCTGCACATATATCTTTCCCTAAAATAAATGGGTTTTGAAAAAAGTGATAAAGAAAAGTGATAAAGAAAGGATGAATTACTTTGGAAAAACTTGTCAGTAAAAGAAACTTTGGCCAGACAGGCCTCCAATTAACATGTGTGGGCTTGGGTGGGGAAGGAATACTGCGCACTTACGGAAAGGAAAATGCTGCGAAAGAGGTTATTGACACCGCGGCAAGCCAGGGCATTGGATATTTTGATTCAGCCCAGGCTTATGCCGGCAGCCAAGCATATTTGGGCGATTTTTGGCGTGAGAACGCAAGACTTCGCCAGGGTATTTTCCAAACCAGTAAATCAGCCACCCGAGACAAAAAAGGGGCCTTATCTGACCTGGATAGTTCCCTAAAGACTATGGGAATTGAATATCTTGATCTGTGGCAAATACACGATCTGCGTAATCAGGCTGATCTTCAGTCCATAGAGTCCCCGGGCGGAGCATTGGAAGCCTTTCTTGAAGCCAAGGAAAAGGGTAAGGTCCGCTTTATCGGGGTAACAGGTCATCAAAATCCCGACATCCTTACCCAGGCTGTCCAAAGATGGCCCGTTGATTCAGTCCTGATGCCTGTCAATCCCGTAGAAGGAGTATTAGGCGGCTTTTTGGATACAACTCTTCAGGCAGCTCTGAATAAAGGCCTTGCTGTAATAGCCATGAAAGTGTTGGGAGCCTCTCATTATCTTTCCTCTAAAGCTGGAATCACCCCAGAGCTTTTAATAAAATACGCCCTTTCACAGGATATCAGCCTGGCCATCGTGGGATGTTCAACTCCTCAAGAAGTCATGACACTGGCCCAGGTTGGACGAACCTTTAGCCCTCTTTCTCCAAAAGAACAGGGGGAAATAGAAGGGATATTTCGACCCAATGCTTTAGAATTGGCCTACTACCGCAGCTGGTAAAAATAACATTCCGCTGATCGCTTTATATGAATTTGCCAATTCTCTGTAATTTTTAGATAGATATCTTATAGAAAAGAAAGGAGTTGATTTAGATGGAGTTTAAAAGTTTGGAACATGAACAAAATTATAAAGAGCTACTGGAGCTAACCGAGGCTGACAATAAAAATGTAGAAACAGCAATGTATGTCTTAGCTGCCATACCTGAAGTAGGACTTGTAGATTTTGTGAAAAATCATATTCACGGAAAAAATGCTGTCGATTTTATTAAAATGATAGAAGAGACAAGTACTTGGAATAGGGAAAAAAGAACCTTATTACAATTAGCAGCTCATTTTTTTAACCCTGATATTTTTAATAAAAACTGTACTATAATGGAAGTTTTTCCTATGTTAAATGCAGAAAATTTTAATGTTGTCATTGAAGCTATAAAATATAGAACTGAAATAAAATAACTTAACATCTCATAAATGTTGCGAATGTTAAGAATATAAGTTAAAGCGAACTATTCATTGTATATAAATTGTTAATAATCTAGAGATATAATAAAAGCAGTGAGGGGAAATTTTTACCCACTAAGAAGGTGTAGTAAATGTTAAAGAATACAGTTTTAGAAACTAAAGATACTTGGAAAGGCTACGAGGACGAGATGGGTTCTTTTCGCTGGGTATTAAAAAAGCTTAACCTGGAATTTCTGGAGGGAGAATTTGTTTCTATACTAGGAGAATCAGGTGAAGGTAAGTCAACTCTACTTAAATTATTAAGCTTTATAGAACCTCCAGATAAAGGAGGGGTTTACTTCCAGGGGCGCCTAGTAGGAAAAAACGGGGAAGAGGAAATGGAATACATGCGTAGTAATCGGGTATGGTTAATTGATGGTTCCCTCCCAACCAAAAAGCTTCCCGAAAAAATTGCGGCAGTGCTCCTGGATGAGCCGGCTGCTTTTGTTAATTCTAAGCTTAATCCCGAACCAGGTAACCGTCTTTTAACATATATTCTCTATTTAAACAGCTGCAATATTACTGTGATTATAGCGACCAGCGACCCGTTAGTAGCTTCACGAGCTAACTCAATACACAAGCTCAGCAAAGGGAAAATAGATAAACTTACAGGTACTACTGAATAGTTAATATTTGTTTTAACGGACAAGCCTGACAGGTTTTCAAGTGAAAGGTCTTATGATAGACGCGGTAAAAGAAGGACACATCAAAAAGTTTGTAGTCAATGATAGGATAAAATCTTAGGAAAAATAAAAAAATCGAGTAGGCAAAGCTTTAGCGGCCAACCTACTCGATTTTTTTATTAAAATCTTCCAAGTATAACTTCGTCTTCATCTAGAATTCCGGCCTCTACCAGGGCACGCTGAAAAGATGTCGCCTCTCTTGACACTCTCACCGTTGCGCCTGATACAGTATCAAAAGAATCCTGCACGTTACGAGTTGCTCCACTTGGCACATCCACACCGAATTCATTATCCTCATTTATACTCTCTGAAAGCGGCATACTCTGACCACTTAATACATCATCAGGGTTATACAAGTTGGTTAACTCCGTTGCATCCTGACCAATCAGATATTCCTCTATTGCCTCATAATTGCCCGACCATCCACCTTGACTGTCATAACCATATTCTACATCCATTGGCACAGGCTCTCCGTCTTCAAATTCTACTCCCATAGCTTCTAGTAGTCCTTTAACACTTGTATCGTTGTCCATTCCTTCAAAAGTCCCTCTGGCTGTGATTACATGATTCCATGAACTGAAGTCAAAAATAGTATCATCTCCGTAATCTCCTTCCCAATCAATTTCTTCATCTCTAGCAGCTCTCCAACTGGGATGAAAATTCTCTCCGCCCAGGGTTAAGTCTTCACCGACACTCGCATTCTCAAAATCAAAATCTGCCTCCAATTTCATCTCATGCATAAACCTATACCAGGGATCGTGCATAGTTGCTGCAACCGTACCATCATCATCTACTGCAACAGCCCAAAAAGACATCAGGTTATTACTAGAAACTTTGAACATGGAATTTCCAAGTTCATATTCACCCTCTTCATTAAACCCAGCTGTGCTAGGTTCTTCATCAAAGTCTACCCAAACATCAGCTGAATCGTCATCGCGAGTTCCCCAGTAACCATCGTACTTCTGCCAGTAACGAATATCCACATCTTCAATAATCCCTTCCTCATCCAAGGTTAAGATTGTTTCTATCTTCCTTTCTGCCTCTTCAAGTTCTACGCCTTCAACTTCATCCATCCAGGAATAGCCAACATAGGTGCCTTCCAATGTTTCGGCATCATCCGGAGCAGCTACTTCTTCTTCACAACCTCCTGCAATTACTATCAACGTTATTGATAGTAAAGAAGCAAATAGAATCATAATTTTTGATCTCTTATGCAAAGTTAATTCCCCCTAAAATTTTTAACTTTATAATTAATTTGAGAATCCACAAGCAACAAGCATCACCCCAATCTCCAATTTTGTTTATACTATATAGAAAGTATAAAATTTTTTGTTTAACATTTTATTAACAAATTATAAACAATGTTTCAAAGCTATAATTATATAACAATACCTCTGCTTTCATTCATAATGCGCGCTATTGGACTTAATAATCATTATTGTTAATTGAAAATTAAAGAGTTAAAGACAGAAATAAAGATTAAACAAGAGAATGGTGGAGATAATTTATTTTAATAATCTTTGCAAACTTATAATTTTAAGGTATAATATAGATAAGGTCAAAGAAGGTCAGACCCTAAATTGATTTACTTAAAGAGGTGATATATTATGCACGGAAAATTTTCAAGTAAAGCTCAAAGAGTGTTAACTTTGTCTCAAGATGAGGCTAAAAGATTAAATCATAATTATATAGGTACTGAGCATTTGTTTCTGGGGCTTATTCGTGAAGAGCAAGGGGTAGGTGCCAGGGCTTTAAAAAACCTCAACGTAGATTTGGAATCAGCGAGAAAAGAAGTTGAAAAGACAGAAAACATGGTGGTTTCTAATAGAAAGGTGATCTCAGGTAATCTTGGTTATACTGTCGGAGCAAAAGTAGTGATTGAATTAGCCATAGAAGGGGCAAGAAAGATGGAATTTGAGTATGTAGGTACGGAGCATATTTTGATAGGCCTGATTTTTGAAGGTGAAGAGGGAATAGCCGCAAAAATAATGAAAGATATGGGGATCACCCCTGAAAAGGCAAGAGAAGAAGTATTGAAAATTTTAAGTATCAGTGGTGGTGATGAGGGCGAAAACCAGATAGAAGGTTCTGGTAGCCAGGGTTGCTCCCAAAGTGGTTGTGCTTCTACTGAAGACTCTGCTTTAGAGAATTATGGTAGCGATCTGTCTAAGCTAGCAAGTGAAGATAAGCTAGATCCTATTATTGGCAGGGAAAAGGAGTTAGAAAGAGTTACTCAGATACTCAGCAGGCGTACTAAAAACAATCCTTGTATAATTGGTGAACCAGGAGTTGGAAAAACTGCCATTGCTGAAGGGTTAGCTCAAAAAATAGAAAATGGTGAAGTACCGGAGAACTTGGCTGATAAAAGGGTTGTAACATTAGAAATGTCAGCTTTAGTAGCAGGAACTAAATACCGAGGAGAATTTGAAGAAAGACTTAAAGCCATTGTGGACGAAATAACTCAAGATGAAAATATAATACTCTTTATTGATGAAATCCATACACTAATTGGTGCCGGTGGGGCAGAAGGTGCCATAGATGCTTCCAATATTTTAAAACCTGCTCTTGCCAGGGGGGATCTCCAGTGTATAGGAGCTACCACTATAGATGAATATAGAAAGTATATGGAAAAAGATTCAGCTTTAGAAAGGCGCTTTCAACCTGTAATGGTGGACGAACCCTCCAAGGAAGATGCAGTAGAAATTTTAACTGGGTTAAAGGACAGATATGAAGCTCATCATGAAGTTGAAATAACCGAACAAGCCGTGAAATGCGCTGTAAATCTATCGGATAGGTATATATCATACAGATATCTTCCAGACAAGGCCATCGATTTGATGGATGAAGCAGGTTCTAGTGTGAGTTTAAGATCAAATAGTGATTCTGAAGTCACAGAGATAGAGAAAGTAACTGAAGAAGATATTGCAAAAATAGTTTCTCATTGGACCGGGATTCCCGTGGAAAAACTAACCAGGGAGGAAAGCGATAAGTTAATTGAGATGGAAGAAATATTACACCAGCGGATCATAGGACAAGATGAAGCTGTTAAAGCTGTATCAAGTGCTGTTAGAAGGGCCAGGGCAGGTTTGAAAGATCCCAAAAGGCCTATAGGTTCTTTCATCTTTTTGGGACCTACTGGAGTAGGAAAAACCGAACTTGCAAAAGCTTTGGCAGAGGCTTTATTTGACGATGAAGATGCTGTGATTAGGTTTGATATGTCAGAGTATATGGAGTCGTATACAACTTCTAAACTTGTAGGTTCTCCTCCTGGTTATGTTGGCTATGAAGAAGGAGGCCAACTAACAGAACAAATCAGACGACGACCTTATTCGGTTGTCCTCTTTGACGAGATTGAAAAAGCTCATCCTGAAGTGTTTAACACCTTGCTTCAAGTACTAGAAGACGGTAGACTTACTGACTCAAAAGGAAAAGTAGTAGATTTTAAAAATACAATAATGATCATGACTTCAAATGCAGGAGCAAGAGCTATAAAAAGTGATAGAAAAGTAGGATTTGAGATCCAGGCCGAAAATGAGGCATATCAGGACATGAAAGACAATGTCATGAAAGAACTTAAAGATACTTTTCGCCCCGAATTTCTTAACAGACTAGATGAGATAATAGTATTTCATTCGCTAAAAGAAGATCACTTAAAAGAAGTAGTGGAGCTAATGTTAGAAGACTTGTCTAAAAGGATGGAAACTTTCAATATAGGCTTCGAAGTTACTGAAGGAGCTAAACAATTACTTGCAAAAGAAGGTTATGATCCTGATTACGGGGCAAGGCCTTTAAGAAGGGTTATTCAAAAGAAAATAGAGAACGAGTTGTCAGAAAAGATCTTGAGAGAAGAATTTGATTCGGGTGACAAAATAGTCATAGATGTTGTAATTGATGTTAATGAAGGAAAAGAACTGGTATTTTCAAAGAAAGAATTAGCAGCCGGAGTATGTTAAAATAATTAAAAAAAAAGACAGCATAATTAAAAAATAGCTTCTGGTCAGTAAAGATAAACGTTTAATAAAACTGACCAGAAGTTTTTTTGTTAAACCTTTTGGGGCCAAAATTCTGCACAGCTAAAGTTATTGTTTAATATATTATTGTATAAATAATATAATTGTATAATATTCATTGCTATATCTTGCAAATTATTGATATAATTGTCGTAATCAGTGGATAATATTGCTTGTTTCCCTGACATATTTTGAGGAGTGAGTGCTTTGGCTTTTTCTGATCATATTTTAAATACTAAACTCCAGGCCCCTAGATTCGGCGTCAAACTCCTGGAACGCCCCCGGGTTTTGGAGATGTTAAAAAAGTACCCCTCCAGGAAACTCACCTTGGTTTGTGCCCCGGCAGGATATGGGAAGACTGTACTTATATCCCAGTTTACTGAAAAAATTTCATCTCCCACTGTCTGGTACCAGTTGGATCAATTTGACAATGACCTGAATCTTTTTATTCAGCACTTGTTGACCGGGTTGGACCGTCATTTGCCCGGCGTGTTAACGGATATGCTATATGTAGTAGAAAATAACCATAATAATTCCAACGGTGAAACATACCGCATAGCTACTGCTCTGGTAAACAGCCTGGCGGACAGGCTTGATAAAGAACTGCTTTTAGCAATAGATGACTATCACGCAATTGAAGAAGAAAAGGTACACAAACTTATGGAACATATGCTTTATTACTTGCCGGATAACATGCATGTTATTTTGACCAGTCGCATGAAGCCTTCCCTTAATCTTAAGCGTCTAAGGCTTTCGGGTCTAATGGAAGAAATTGACTTGGAGAAACTGCGATTTACCCGGGAGGAAATTGCCAACTTTTTATCGACCGAATTAAAAGAATCTGTTTCCGATGAGACCGTAACTTTTCTAGAGGAGAAAACCGGCGGATGGCCGGCAGCTTTACGACTTGCCTGGTTGGCCATGTCCTCAGACCCTGAAAGTTATAAGCAAGAAAGAATAGTAGACCTGCCAAGTCAAAAGGAGATTTATGATTATTTGGCTGCAGAAGTTTTATACCAATTACCAGATGAGTTGCATGACTTTGTGCTATCCACTTGTGTTTTAGATATGATGACTCCAAAGATTTGTGATCTTTTCATGGAGAGGACAGGTTCTAAGCAACTTTTAGAAGACCTGAAATCGAGGAACTTGTTTGTCACAGCAATGGAAGGTCAGGACCTTATATACCGGTACCATTCTCTTTTTAAGGAGTTTTTACAAAGCCAGCTTAATGAAGATAAAAAGATCAAACTCTTCGAAAAGGGTGGATACAGCTATTTACATGCCGGTTATCTTTCCGAGGCTGTAGAGTGTTTTATTCAAGCCGGTAGTTTTGCCCAGGCTCTTTCCATCATCGAAAAGACCGGCAGTAAAATGCTTGTGTACAATAGGTGGCAAACTGTACAGCGCTGGTTGGAAAATATCCCGGCTTACTTGAGAAAAGCAAGGCCAAGGGTTCTTTTGTTGGAAGGTGCAATTTATCTTAATCACGGAGATTTAAACCATGGAGAAGCTTTGATCAATGAAGCTGCTTCTACTTTATCGGACTCCACAGACCATGAAGGAGAATGCCAGGCCAGGCTTTATCAGGCACGAGCTTTACGCTCCCGGGGCAAGTACAAGAGCAGCTTGGAGATGCTTGAACAAGTTCTTCCCGAACTTTCCAAGCTGCCTATAGCAAACTGGTATGATGCTACCCTGGATCAATCTTTAATTCTTATTATGCAGGGAGAATTTACAAAGGCCAAAAATCTATTGGAGTTGGCCCTTGCCAGGGCTGAGGATGAAGGACAGATACGCATAGCTGCCTGGTTATCGGAAAGATTAGGTTTGCTCTATTACTTCAAGGGTGATTACTCCCGTTCGGTAGAAGTTCAACAAAGGGCTGTAGAAATGGCCCCCATGCAGGACCGGCTTTCTTTTTCTTTGAGGGATAGCATGGCTGCTATATTCTACGATTGGGGCGATCTTGACCAAGCACTGGACTATGCTCAAAATAGTGTTAAAGTTAAGGAAAGACTGGCCCTGACTGAGGCTCTTTCCTATGCCTATAGTCAACTTGCTTTGATACTTGAGAGTACTGGTCAGACTGAGGCAGCGGAAGAGAAATTTCTCTATTCCATTGACCTTGCCCGAAAAATAGAAGGGGAGAAATTCTTTTTGCCCCTGGTCCTTGTCTATTACACCAGGTTTTTGAGAAACCAAGGAAGAATTGTAGAAGCCCGTTCTTTGGGAAAAAAAGCGCTGGATATTTCCAGCGAGCAAACTGAATTTATGCACGCGATATCCAAAGAAATGGTTGCTAGTGTCATCTATGAAGCAGAAGAACTACAGGAAAGTGCTGTTATGTTAAGAGAGTCTCTGGAAACATTAGAAAAAATAGGGGCTAAATACTTCTTGTTTTATGGGAAATCTTATTTGGCTGCAATCTACAGGCGCCAGGGTTACCAGAAAGAAGCAGATAGTCTTGCCAAGGACTGCCTAAAGCTGGCTGGGCCTGAGAACTACCTACAGCTTTTTATCTCCCACCGGGATATGATGCTCCCTGTGGTAAGGACCGGTTTGATTTGTAGAATTGAGTTAGATCACGTATATGAGATAATCAGGTGCCTAGACACTGCAGCAGAAGAGTTATTATTGGAGCTTTGCCACCATGAGGATTATCAGGTTAGATATAGGGCTGTTAAGGCTATCTCTCAAGTAGAAGGAAAGAATTTTACCACAACTTTAGAAAAGCTAGTTAACGATCCTCATGAAAAAGTTCGAGAACAGGCACTTGTTGCTTTAGCTGCCCTGAAAAAAGAATCTTATCCTAAAACCAGGGAGAAATCCAGGGAAGAAGAACCTTCGGCTTTTACAAAAAAAATACATGCCTCAAAAGAACCTCTTCTAAAAGTTCAGTGCCTGGGAACTTTTAAGGTATTTATCGATGGAAAAGAAGTGATCTGGCGAACTTCCAAGGCCCGGGATCTTTTTGCGTATCTGTTTCATCACCGGGAAAAGCCGGTACTTAAAGATAAAATATTAGAAGATCTATGGACTGATTCTACTCCTGAACGTGCTTCAACACTATTTCATACTAACCTATATCACCTGCGCAGAGCCCTAAAACCAAATCCCGGAAAGCAAATGGTAAAACATAAAGGAAAGCAGTATTACTTGGATTTGGACATGCTTTCAAGTGATATAAGTTTTTTTGAAACCCTTGCCAGTTCCTCTGAAAAAGAAATAGAAACGGAAACTGCAAAGGTTTCAGAATTGGAACGTTTGGAACGTGCAGTGTCCTTGTATCAGGGTGAGTATATGGGAAACCTTGATTACCCCTGGATTAGTGCAGAAAGGGAGCGGTTAAATCAAATGTATATTTCTCTTCTTGACGAGCTGGTGCAGCATTATGTGAAAAGTGAGAACTTTGAACAAGCTGC
>CAZCIZ010000046.1:0-20862 GCA_964498995.1 uncultured Clostridia bacterium
GGGTGGAATTTGTCTTGTACACTGCTCTGGCCATGGGGATAGTAGGTGGAATCATATCTTTTTATTATATGTTTTTCAGACAACTAAAGGGTGCATATTTTCCTTACGGTGTGGCAATTTCAGCGGGAGCGGTTATAGCATTAGCTATATTATGAAGGATAGAAGAAATGGAAATCAGCTAAAAAAGAGGAGGGGTAGGAGAGATGCTAAAAGAGTTTTTAAAACCGGCTAAACAAGAAAAGGGTCAAGCCCTGGTGGAATTGGCTTTTGTCCTACCCATCCTGTTGATTTTGGTATTTGGCATAATCGAATTTGGAAATATTTACTACACAAACCTGACTTTGAACAATGCTTCTAGGGAAGGGGCTCGGACTGGTGCGATAAGGGCAACACAACATGATGTGAACCTAGAAGGGGAGATACGCCAGATCATAAAGACCAGGGTGCCTTCTCTAGACTATAATGAAGTCCAGGTATATATTACCCCCAATTCAGGAGACATAGCCAGGGGAGATGATCTCAAGGTGGAACTTCGCTACAACAGAAGGCTGCTTACACCATTATTTGAACCTATCCTGGATACATCGAGTAACCCCGGCTATATTCAACTAAAATCTGAAACCACCATGAGGGTTGAGTGAAGGGAGGAAAGACCATGAAAATTGTTAGACCGTGGCTTGAGTTACTCCAGGCTGAAAGGGGAAGTTCTGCTGTGATAGTGGCCTTGATGATAGTGGTTTTACTCTCAATCTCTGCCATAGTGGTTGAGCTGGGAATGATGTATGTGGAACGCTCCAGGCTGGTAATTGGTGCTGAAGCTAGTGCTCTGGCTGGAGCTGCAAGTTTTCCTTATAGGGAAAGTGGTGAATACCTAGAGGAAGATTACCAGGCTATGATAGATGAAGCGGCTAGGATAGCGGCCCAAAATGATTTAGACGATTATGAGATCAGGCTGCTTCCGGAAGATGAAGATCCCAAAAATATAGTCGAAGTAGTAGCCCGGGAAGAGGTGGATCTTTTTCTAGCCAGGGTAATGGGATTTGACCTAGGCCGGGTTTCTGGACTAGCTGCCGCTAAAAGTGTTCCCATCTCCGGGTTTTTGGGTGTATTACCCCTTGGAATTCCCGAGGATGAGTTTGAAGGATTTGGGGTTTATGAGCTAAAGGTGGCAGCCGGTAGCGGTGAGGAAGGGAATTATCAACCCCTTGCTCTGGGTGGAACCGGCTCGAACAATTATCGAGATAATTTAGACAATGGGTATGATGAAATTTTGAGGGTAGAAGACATAGTTGATACTGAAACGGGTAATATGTCAAACCCCACCAAGCAAGGTCTAGAAGATCGGTATGAAAGCGGTGACAGGGAGATAATAATCCCCATTGTAACCTCCCCCGAAAGCGGTCGAAGCGAAGTGGGAATTTTGGGATTTGGGGTGTTTTACCTGGAAAATATAGACGAGGATCAAGCTACTGGACATACTATAGTAGAAGGGACCTTTAGGGATAAAGTTTCTGAAGGAGAGTTATCCGACAGTGGTGTAGATTATGGGCTAAGAGGTACCAGACTGATCAGGTGAATTTGACCTGGGTTATCCGGGGAAATAAAGGAGCTGGATGATAGATGAAAAAGCTAAAAAAGTATCGAGGGTTGATAGTTTCTTTTTTACTGGCGGCCCTAACAGTGCTGTTAGTACACAGCTATATAGTTGCTTTAGAAAATCAATATGATTCTGCGGGGCTACCTGAAGACGAAGGTGACACGGTAGAAGTGGTTGTTGCAGGGGAAAATCTAGCCAGGGGAACTGTACTGACTGAAACAGAGCTGGAATTAAAACCTGTTTATAAGAGTCAGGCTCACCCAAAGGCAGTCAAAGATAAAGAAGAAGTCCTAGGCGAAGTCATAGTCCAGGAGCTAGTAAAAGATGAAGTACTGCTTGAGCCTAGGATACTATCAAAGGAAGCTGCTGAAAGACTTTCCCACCTGATTCCGGAAGGCAAACGGGCTATAACCGTATCTGTCAATGAAGTCTCCGGGGTGGCAGGATTTATTCAAGCAGGGGACAAAATAGATGTAATAGCGACGGACTTTGAGGATGACGAAGAGACTTCTAGATCAGAAAGGATTCTCACAGAGCAGTCGGTTCTTGCTGCAGGGGAAAGGGTGCTGTATTCAAACCAAGAGCTAGTCCAAGAGGTATCCGCTATAACCATCGCTGTCACTCCCCAAGATGCTGAAATTTTAACCCATGCTGACGAGAGTGGAGTGATTAGATTACTCCTAAACCCTATTAAGATTGAAGACTGATTAAGAATAAAGCGGAAAAGGAGGAAAAAACCATGAATTTAAAGATAGATGTTTTGATAGCTGATGATATCGTAGATACCAGGGAAAATATAAAGCGCTTTTTTGAATACGAAAGAAATATCAATGTTGTAGGTGAAGCTTCAAATGGTGAACAGGCCATCAGCCTGGCTGAGAAGCTAAAACCCGATGTGGTTCTCATGGATATAAATATGCCCCTGGTAGATGGTATAACCGCCATTGAAAGTTTATCCCTGAAAGCACCCCAGGTTGCACCTATTATTATCTCCGTTCAGGGAGAGCCTGAATACTTTAAAAAAGCCATGAGGGCAGGGGCGAAGGACTACCTGGTAAAACCTTTCTCCGGGGATGAGCTCATCTCCACCGTCAAAGAAGTTGTAAAAAAAGAAGAGGAAATCAGGGAACAGCAGATGAACGCAGCCCTGCTAAAATCTGGAATCAAGCATAAGCCCAGGATCCTTTCTGTTTTTAGCGCCAAGGGAGGAACCGGGAAAACCACTTTGACTGCTAACTTAGCAGCCTGTCTGTCCAAATTTCATAATAAAAAGACAGTTATAGTTGATCTGGACCTGCAATTTGGAAATATTCCGGTGATGTTCAATCTTAATCCCGACCAAACCATTACTGATGTTCTTTCTTACACGGATGAACTAGACAAGAGTACCCTGGAAAGTTTTTTGATCCATCACGAAGAAACAGGGGTCAAAATTCTTTGTCCTCCCAAGAACCCTGAAGAAGCAGAATATGTGACGGAAGCCCATGTAGAAGAGATTTTGAGGGTTTTGACAGAAAGCTATGAATATATCTTGATCGATACTCCACCGGCTTTTTCCGGACATGTCCTGGCAGCCCTAGATCAATCCTACAAGGTGTTTTTGGTAACCACCTTGGACCTTCCCTCGATCAAGAATGCCAAAAACTCTCTCAAGATCATGAATGATCTGGGCTATCCCGAGGACAAGGTGAACCTGGTGATTAATAAAGAAGCTAACTACTATAAGGTGGGCAAGGATGATCTCCAAGATGCCTTGGACCGCAAGGTCTTTTTTAGAATGACAAATAAGGAAAAAACCGTGGTTGAAGCGGTAAACCGGGGTGTACCGGTAATATTGGAGCCTTCGGTAAATGGTATTGTGAGTGAATTCAGAAAGTTTTCCGACAAGGTTATAGAGAGTGAAAAACGGATAAGTTAGACAAAGAATCTAATTCTTTGACCAAGGGGTGGAAGTAAATGAGCAAGGCAATGGATTTGAAGACAAGGCAAAAAAAATTAATCCAAGAAGCCAGGAAGATCTGGGATAAGCAGTACAAGGACAATACCAGGCTTAGCCAGGAAGAATATGCTGAGTATAAAGAACTCATGCAGGAGATAGAAGAATTGAAGGATAGGATTAAAGAAGAAGAAAAGCTGGCAAGCCTGGAAGTAAGCCTGGAAGTAAGTCCAGAAAATAGTAGTGACAACGATAATAATTACAACAAAGAAGGGAAAAACCACAGGGCTTGGATAATGGGGATAGATGAGACGAAAAATTTGAATAAAGATGGGCACCAAGTTGAAGACAGGTTAGATGAGGATAGGTTAGATGAAGGTAATGGAGAATTAAAGACTTCGAGGATAGAAAACGAAGTAATAATAGATGACAACAAAGACCGTGCCAATGGCCGGGGGAATTACTCCCTCCTGTCAAGGCTGAACAGGCAAAAACAAGAAATGACTCCCCAGCCCAAAGAAGAAACATACAAGGGCAAGAAAATCTTGAAGAAAAAAGATAGCCAGGGAGAAAACGGGACAGAAAAGAAGAGTTCTAATGAAGACCCTTATAGAGAATTGAAAAGTAGTCTGCATCGAGCTTTGATTGATGAAATCGACAAAGAAACCTTGCAAAAACCCGAAAATGATGAGGAACTAGAGCTAGAAGTCAAGGAAACCATAGAGTCACTGTTGGAAGAAGAGAGCAAAGTTATATCGGCCAAAGATAAGGAGATAATTTTGGAAGAAATATTGAATGAGACCCTTGGCTTTGGACCTATAACTCCCTTGATAGAAGATAATAAAATCTCTGAGATAATGGTGAACGGCCCAGAACAGGTATATGTAGAAGAAGAAGGCAAATTGAGGCTTACCGAGACTAAATTCAGGGATAACCAGCATGTACTACATGTCATTGAAAAAATCGTAGCTCCTATCGGTAGGCGAATCGACGAAAGCTCTCCCCTGGTGGATGCCAGATTGCCCGATGGTTCTAGGGTTAACGCCATAATACCGCCTTTGGCCCTTACAGGACCGACTTTGACCATTAGGAAATTTTCAGAGGATCCGTTAAAAGCCAAAGACTTAATCAGTTTTGGGTCCATGTCCACGGAGATAGCTGATTTTTTGAAGACCTGCGTCAAGAAGAAGTTGAATATTGTAGTCAGTGGTGGAACGGGGAGCGGAAAAACCACAACCTTGAATGTGCTGTCTTCTTTTATTCCCAAAACAGAACGGATCGTTACCATAGAAGATGCAGCGGAATTAACCCTTCACCAGGACCATGTGGTTACCTTGGAAACAAGGCCTCCCAACATGGAAGGTAAAGGAACTATCAGCATGAGGGACCTGGTAAGCAATTCTTTAAGAATGCGTCCTGATAGGATTGTGGTAGGAGAGGTAAGAGGTGGAGAGGCTTTGGACATGCTCCAGGCTATGAACACCGGTCATGATGGTTCTCTCACTACAGGTCATTCCAACTCCCCAAGAGACATGCTTTCTAGGCTTGAGACCATGGTGCTCATGGCAGGAATGGATCTGCCCATCAGGGCAATTCGGGAACAAATTGCTTCCGCTATCGACCTGATAGTTCAACAGGATCGCTTAGAGGATGGCTCAAGGAAAATAACGAAGATCAGCGAAGTCCAGGGAATGGAACAGGATGTAATCGTGATGCAGGATCTGTTCACTTTCGCCCGAGAAGGTCGGGACTCTAAGAATAAAATAACCGGTAAATTTGAATCAACAGGCTTTGCTTCGGTTTTTTTGAACTCCATAAAGGACAGATGATATGGTGTTTGGAGCTAAGTCTCACTTTTGTTAATAGGATGTGAGGGATATGGTGTATGTTGTGATTTTGTTCTTTCTAGTGTTTTCCCTTTATTACTATGTTTACTTGATACTAACAAAATCAAAGCGGGATCTCTTAAAGAGATTGGAAACGTATACACAAGAGGAAGAGAGGGATTTGCGTTCGCCTCATCCTCTTAAAGCAGATGAAAGGAATCTACGCCTGGGATTAAAGGATGTAGGTAGACAGTTTTCCAGGATTGAAAAACTTAAAGGGCCCAGGGAATACTTCGACAGAGAACTTATGAAAACCGGGATACTCCTCCGGGGAGAAGAATTCATAGCGATAATATTTGCCGGGGCAATCCTTCTGGGGCTTTTAGTAGGAGTTCTGATAAAATCTTTATATGGGGTTATATTTGGAGCACTGATTGGAATCTACATCCCCTTCCTGTTCTTAAGGATCAAAAAGAAACAACGGCAAAAGCTCTTTAATGAACAGCTGGGAGAAGTGTTGACCACCATGTCAAATGCCCTCAGATCGGGGCACAGCCTTATGAAAGCCCTAGAAGTGGTGTCTTTAGACACTCCTTTACCTGCAGGCCAGGAGTTTTCCTATACCATGAAGGAGATGCAGCTAGGGATCCCAACGGAAACAGCCCTCAAAAACATGAATGAGAGAATAGATTCCAAGGATTTGGAACTTATGATAACAGCGGTTTTGATTCAGAGACAGGTGGGAGGAAACCTGGCAGAAGTTTTGGACAGTATAGCCGATACCATCAGGGATAGAATCCGAATTCAAGGTGAAATAAAAACCCTGACCGCCCAGGGGAAACTTTCGGGAATAATAATCTCCATCATTCCCATTGGATTAGGAGTTTTCTTCTATATAATTAACCCCGAGTATATAACGGAACTATTTTTTGACCCCCTGGGAATTGTGATGATCATTATGGCAGTTATGGGCCAAATTATCGGAGGATTATTTATCAGGAAGATAGTCGACATAGATGTTTAAAAACTAAACTAAAGGAAAAGAAATTAAAAGAAATTCAAAGAAATTCAAATGCCGATTTAGGCAAACTGACAGAAAGGGGCTAAAAAATATGTTATACTTGATATATATAGCTCTTATAGTAAGTTTTACAGGCTTTTTCATGAGCATGTACAAGATAATATTCAAAAAACATCTAGAGACCAGAAAAAGGCTGGAGGAGATCGGAGAAATGGCCTTAGCGGGCCATCCCGGTCAGGATAAATTACCCAAAACACCTATTCAAAGAGCTTTGGAACTGCCTATACACAAAAGGGTGTTGTTGCCAATTTACAAAAAGCTCCTAGCTTCCTTGGAAAAATATCTGCCCAACAAGTTCTTGATCAAACTGGAAAAGGATATTGCGGCGTCAGGATTATCATATACCATGACCTTTAGGGAGTTTATGGTGATCTACTTTTTAATTGTTGTAGCCAGTATTCTACTTGGCTTTGTTTTTCTAATCTTACTCTCGGTTCCCCTCTGGCTGTCCACTTTGCTGGTGATAATTGGCTTATTTGCACCCAAACTGTGGCTTGCAAGGAAGGTTAAGATGAGAAAAGAACAAATCCAAAAAGAACTACCCGAATTTTTGGATCTTATGACGGTGAGTGTAGAAGCTGGTCTAGGCTTTGAATCTTCCCTAAAAAAGGTTGCCGATGAAGGTCAGGGCCCTTTCGCCCTGGAGATTAAAAAAGTGATATCTGAAATCAGCATGGGTAAAAGCAGGAAAGAAGCATTGATAGACCTGAAAAACAGGGTGGTCCTGGGGGATTTGACAGCCTTTATAAACGCTGTGATTCAAGCTGAGCAGTTGGGGGTTGGGATAAGCAAGGTATTGAAGGTGGAAGCGAAGGAATTTCGCAGGAAGCGACGTCAAAGAGCGGAAGAACAAGCTATGAAAGCCCCTATAAAGCTACTTATTCCCCTGGTATTATTTATATTTCCCGCGATTTTCGTGATCCTCCTTGGGCCTTCAATCCTCAGGATGATGGAAATGTTTATGTCAATGTAGCAAGAAGCCTTCTTGCTCCTTGTCTGGCTTTATACTGAAGATGGGGATGTGTTAAATAATATGTTTACTAAATATAAAACAGTTTCCCTTTATCAAGAGGGCTCCCCGGGAAAATCCGGGCCCGAAATAGCTGCCAAAGTTAAAATAGCCGACAGCTTTGGCAAAAGACTAATAGGGCTTCTCGGGACAAAATCTTTGCCCCGGGGAGAAGGGCTGTTAATAGTCCCCTGTAAACAGGTCCATACTTTTTTTATGGCCTATTCTCTAGATTTAATCTTCTTGGATGAAAGTGATTTCATCCTTTACCTGGTGGAAACCATCTCTCCTAATAGGATTTCCCCTTACATTAGCAAAAGTAGAAAAGTACTGGAATTACCTGCCAGCACTATCAAAACCCATGGATTAAAAATAGGTGAAAAGTTAGTATTTCATCCTCGTCCCTTATACGGGTGAGGCTTTCTTATAAGAGTTCTGCAAGCAGGAATTTTTTGTTTTCAATTGAATAGTACTAGTATAGACACGAAGGTAAGGGACTCAACGCTAAGGACTCAACAAGGAAGGAAGAGGGGTTGATCTTTCTGAAAAGCCTGGAAGGAATCTTAAAGAACATCACCTTTCATAATTTCGATAATCTTTTCACAGTGGCTAAACTGATCACAAGGCCGGAGAATGAGCTTGTAACCATCGTGGGCCACCTTCCCCAGCTAACTCCTGGGGAAAGGATAGTGGTTAGCGGAGAATTTGAAGATCACAAAAAATTCGGGCGTCAATTCCATGTCAAAAGCTATGAAGTCAAACTGCCCGTCACCACTGAAGGTCTGGTCCGGTTTTTGGGTTCAGGAATGATAAAGGGGATCGGCCCCAAAACCGCCGAAAACCTGGTCAATCATTTTGGCAAGAATGTTTTAACGGTGATAGAAAATGACCCCGAAGAACTGACCCAGGTACCAGGGATAGGTGCAGAAAAAGCCAAGAAAATCTCCAAAGGTTATAAAGAGCATATAAAGATCAAGGACATAATGGTGTTTTTGCAGGGGTTTGGGGTAAGCCCGGCTTATGCACTGAAGATTTATAGGCGTTTCGGTGACAGCACCATGGAACACGTATCGGAAAATCCCTACTGCCTTGCCAGGGAGGTTTTCGGGATAGGGTTCAAGATAGCTGATAAAATAGCTAGAAACATGGGAATAGGTGAAAACTCCAGGGAAAGAAAAAAGGCTGCTGTGATCTTTGTCTTAGAGGAGGCAGCGAGTAAAGGAGATACATACCTGGCCCAAAAGGAACTAAAAGAAGCCTTACAGGAATTTGAAGTAACCACGGAAGACATCTCAGAGATAAACCGGGAATTGCACGAGAATAAAGAAATAATCATTGAGGATAACCCCCAAAAGGGGAGGTTGATTTATCTTCCCCCCTATTATTTTGCAGAACAAGGGATAGCCGCGAGGCTTATTGCTCTAGAATCCGGGGAAGGTGGCGTTCTCAAAGAAAACCTGATTCGTTGGAAGTACTTGGTAGACAATTTAAGGCAGAAATCCAAAGATACTGTAGATGACAAAGGAAATACCAAAGCTGGGGATGAGCTAAAAGAGATAGAACTTTCAGCTGAACAGCTAGAAGTTTTAGAAAAGCTTCCCCATTCAGGGACAATGGTAGTTACAGGTGGTCCTGGAACGGGAAAAACCACTGTGATAAAAAATATATTGAATCTGGCGGAAAAGTTTGGCTCAAAAGTTCTCTTGGGAGCTCCCACGGGTAGAGCATCCAAGAGAATGAGTGAAGCGACCGGCAGAGAGGCTAAAACAATTCACCGGCTCCTAGAATTTACCTATGATTCCCAAGAAGGAATGAAATTTCAAAAAAATCAAGAGAACCCACTAGACTGTGACCTTCTCATAATAGATGAAGCCTCCATGATAGATATTTTGCTGATGAATAGGCTTGTAAAAGCAGTACCTTCAGGCTGTAAGCTGGTCCTTGTAGGAGATATTGATCAGCTTCCCTCGGTTGGAGCGGGTAACGTCCTGCGAGATATAATTGATTCTGGGAAGATCCCTGTGGTGAGGCTTAAAACCATCTTTCGCCAGGCTAAAGAAAGTATGGTGGTGGTCAATGCCCATCGGATCAACCAGGGCAAATTTCCCCGCTTAAACGAAAAAGATAAGGATTTTTTCTTTATCCAACGGGAAGAGCCGGAAGAAGTGGTCAAGACCATCGTTTCCCTTTGCAAAGATCGTTTACCAACCTATGGAAACATTCATCCCAGGGATGACATCCAGGTGCTTGCCCCCATGCGCAGAACTGACACGGGGGTGGATAATTTGAACCTCACCTTGCAAAAGGCTTTAAACCCATCGGCCAAGAACAAACCGGAGATATCCTTCGGGACCTTTTCCTATAGGTTGGGAGACAAAGTCATGCAGTTAAAAAACGATTACCAAAAAGAGGTCTTTAATGGAGATATGGGAATAGTCCGGGACGTTGACATAGAAGAAGGGACTTTGAAAGTAGACTTTTTTGAAACCACTACTGGCAAGGTTGTAGAGTATGAAAGAAATGAACTCGATTCTCTAGTCCCCGCCTATGCTGTCAGTGTCCATAAGAGCCAGGGCAGTGAATACCCGGTGATTGTTATGCCCGTTACCACTCAGCATTATATTATGCTGCAGAGAAATCTCCTCTACACAGCCATAACCCGAGCAAAAGAACTAGTCGTCCTGGTAGGAACCAAAAAGGCAATCGGGATGTCTATATCAAATAATAAAGTGGAAGACAGAAACTCCCTCCTTGATTACCGGCTCAAACAAGCTTAAACAAGCTTAAATATTGGCATAAATACTGGCTTCCCTTGGTCTAAGACCAAACCCTCCCGCATATATCTAAGGTGACTGAAATAAATCAGATATGAGTTTTTTCAGGGTCCGATAGTAGGGAGGGTTTTGCTTTGAAAAATATAATTAAACTAATTGTGTTTGCTGCTGCTCTTTTCTTAGGTTTTTATCTTATATTTGGTCCTGGATTTGATGGGTTTGAGATAAGAAATGGCAAAGATACGGGGGAACAAGAGAAACTAGATCATATAGTGGATAACGGAGCCGGGATTCATGCCATGGATATGATTGAGATCCTGTCAGATCCGGAATTTATGGGGAGAAAAACTGGAAGTGAAGGTTTTGAGATGGCGGCTAAGTTTGTAGAGGGAATTTACAAGGAATTGGAATTAGAACCTGTTATCCAAGCCAATGACCAGCCTGGTTACAGGCAAATATATGAGCAGCCCTATAACCAACTGCGTAAGCCCTTTGAATTTAGCCTTTCTCATCAAACAGGTAGTGAATTGACTCCGTCTTTTGGTGAAAAATTCACCTTTGACCCTTCTTCAGATCGAGGAGACATGAAAGAAGAGATGGTATTTGTGGGGCATGGGATCAAGGAAAAAGACTACGATGATTTCCAGGGAGTTTGTCTTGACGGGAAGATTGCAGTGGCTCTATTTAGAATCCCCGGAGAGTTCTCCCCTCAGGCTTATATAGACAGGGCAGAGCAAATAGCCGACAAAGGGGCAAAAGCCCTTGTCTATATAGTGGAGGACGATGATGAGGAGATCAAAACTTCTGTTTTTGCCAGGTGGTGGGGCAGCAGGGAACCGGCCCCATTTCCTGTAGTTTGGATAGATGAATCCACAGGAGACGAACTTCTAAAGCCTGCAACCTTTAATGTCTCCGAGTGGAAAGAAGATTTCCAGGTCAGAAACCGCCCTCGCTCCTTTCCCCTTGACTATGACGCCAGGATCAAAGTTGAGAATACTAGAAAAGATGCCCAGGGCATGAACTTGGTTGCCAAAAAGGAATTTTCGCCAAACTCTCCCTATTTATTATTAACTGCCCATCTAGATACTCCTGGAATTACTCTTAAAGGAGAAAACCTACCCGGGGCAAATGATAATGCCTCAGGAGTGGGTGTCCTTCTAGAAACCATCAGCAGGATTCAAAGGGAAAATAAAGAATATCCTTTTAATATTATCCTGGCGATTTTTGGCGGGGAAGAAGATGGCTTAAGGGGTTCAAAACATTTTGTCGATAATATGCCAGTGGACCCGGCTGAGATAGCCCAGGTTATTAACATAGATATGGTGGGAGCAGGAGAGGATAAGCTGGTTGCAAGGGCCCCTAAAGGGGGAATAGAGCAGCTTGAACGGCCCCTGGAAAACCTCGCTAAAAGAAGTGAGAACTTTGAGTATCAACAAAAAGGGCTTACCCCCCGGAGCGACCACTGGTCATTTGCAGTCAAAGGTTACCCGACAATTTACCTTTACCGGCCTCTGCATGAAAATCCCAGCAAAGAACTAAATTTAGAGCAAGATGAGTTTTATCATACTCCCGAGGATAAACCCGAAACATTGGTTGAAAGCTATCTAGACAATACGGTGAATCTATTGCTGGAACTTTTCGATGAAATAGATGTAATAGATAAAAAGGAAAGTGCTGGTTCTTATCTTATTTCTTATCATCATTTTGTTTGTCTTTAGCATCCTTTCCATTATCCTTTCCATTATCTTTTTCATTTTCATTATCTTTATCTTCACTTTCTTCTTCTGGCATTTCGATAAAGTTAGAAATGTTTGCTTTTTTGTCCATGCGTCCATGGATGATTGGATTTTTGCTGGTCATGATTGTAGTAACCCCGGGGCCGTGACCTGTCACTACACAGTCGCTGTGGACTACGATGCCAATGGTGACAGCACCTTCAAGGTATCCCCTGCCGTATTCGTTATCGCAATTTTCCAACAACACCAAGTCACCTAGTTTTAAACTTTCCAGTTTGTACTTTCTATAAGCTTTTTCATCATGGGTCATAATATCATAATCTCCCCGGTGAGATGTATTGGCTCCGATTCCAGATCCCATTAGATAAGATGGGATCTTGGTAGTAATGGGGACTTCTACCCCATTATCCTTCTCCTTTATCCCCAATTTTTCCAGAAGGGAAGGATCTATGTTCTTGACTTTGATGTCAGGATAATTGGCAAAGGAAAAACCAGTACCGAAGGCCTCGATCAGGATTTTATCGCCTATGGCCATCTTATCCAAAGCCTCATCCCTAAAGTCCAAAAGCACATGCTCGATTCCGCCGTGTTTTCCAATCACTACTCCTTTTTTATTCTTAGCATCACCGCTTATGACTTTGGCTGTATTGCCAATACAAGCAAAAGTCTGTAGGCCGCTATTATCCTTTTCTTCTTTCTCCTTAATGCTGACTCCGGGTTCTACATGGTCTCCAACCCATCCCATAGCAGGACTTCCCAGCCTGACATTATAGGTTATTCCTCCCGTGCCGGGCAAGGTTACGGCTGTGCCCTTTGTAGTTATTCTATAAGGCCCTGTTGTGGGTGGAGCTATACTACCCTGAACCGCCATTCTTACAAGTTTGTACTTGTTTGTTTTGAGCATTGGATTAAGCCTGGTTGCTAGTGCTAGAATATAGCACTTCAGGCCTGCACCTCCCTTCTAATTCTAAAAAAATAGTTTACTAACAGGTTGCTTATTATCTACTAATAATGAAAATAACTGCTTTATTTTCTTTCTAGGTTTATTCGTTATGGACGATTTGATATCCTGTTTTCTAAACAGAAAATTTCACAGGGCAAAAATAGGAACTTGGATAAAATTCAGAATATTTTTTAACTTTGCCTTTAAAATAGAGGAAATAGGGTGAAAAAAAGAGAATATAATAATAAGGGACATATTGTGAAAGGGGAAATTAAAATGGGAATGGAAAAACTCTTATTGGGTTCCGAAAAATTAAAGAATTACTGTGATCCCGGGATATTTGATTTTGAAACCACAGAACAAGCCCCTGCCTTGGCGGGTCTTGTAGGCCAAGAAAGGGCTGTCAAATCTGTTGAATTTGGGTTTAGCGTGGACAAGCCGGGATACAACATTTATCTTGCAGGAGCAGCAGGGACAGGGAAGACCAGCTATGCAAAAGCTATGGCAAAAGAAAGAGCCAAAGAAGCTCATACACCTTCGGACTGGTGTTATGTGTATAACTTTGATAAAACAGAAGAACCAAAATTGATCGAACTTCCTGCAGGTGAAGGGAGAAATTTTTGTAGGACAATGCGACGATTTATAGATGAGGTGAAGGAAGAACTGCCAAATGTTTTAAAAGAACAGGAATTTGAGGAAAGAAAAGCCCAGTTTATTAAAGAATTTCAGAATAAAAGGGCAAACCTGGTAAATGAATTGAATGATATCGGGGATGAGTACGGTTTTAGCTTTAAACATACATCTTCTGGATTAACAACAAAGCCCTTGGTGTGCGGAAAAGAGTTGGATGAAGAGGATTTCGATTACCTTGAAGATGAGCAGAAACGAGAAATCGAAGCAAGATCCTCAGAAGTACAGGTTCACGTGAACAAGGTGATTGGAAAGATCAGGGAAGAGGAAAGGGCTTTGCAGGAAAGAATAAACAACTTAAAAGAAGAGATGGCTTTAAAAAGCCTTACACCTATACTAAAACCCATAAAAGACAGATATGAACACAATCAGACTGCCATGGACTACCTAAATAAAGTAGAAGAGGATATTTTGGAAAATCTGGACAAATACATTGTTGATCCTGGTGAATCTCAACCTCAAATGTTTCCGTTCATTAAAATGGATAACTCCCCTCAAGAAGACTTTTTCTTTCGCTATAAAGTAAATCTTTTTGTAGACAATTCCGAACTAGAAGGTGCTCCTGTGATTATAGAAACCAACCCTACTTACTATAACCTCCTGGGCAAGATGGAGTATATAAACAAGATGGGGACGACGACAACAGATTTTACCCAGATAAAGCCCGGGGCTATTCATAGGGCAAATGGAGGTTATTTGATCCTTCAGGTCAACGAATTGCTCAGTAATCCTTTAGCCTATAACGGCCTAAAAAGGGTGCTAAATACAGGGGAGTCAAAGATAGAAAATATCGGCGAACAGATGGGTGTAATTGCAGTTTCTTCCCTTCGACCAGAGCCCCTTCCAGTGAAACTGAAGGTCCTGGTAGTTGGCACCAGGGATGTTTATCATTTTCTCTACAATTATGAAGAGGGATTTTCCAAATTGTTTAAGATAAAGGCTGACTTTGATGAAACTATGGAAAGAAATAATGTTAATGTTCATAAAATGGCTTCATTTATTTATTCCCTCTGTGAAAAGGAAAACTTGAGCTCTTTCACTGCGGGTGGAGTAGCAAGGGTAATTGAGTACAGTTCAAAACTGGCAGATCACCAAGAAAAACTATCCACCAGGTTTAACGAACTGGTTGAAATCATCTATGAATCGGCTTCCTGGGCCAAGATAGAAGGAAAAGTTAATGTCAGCGGCGAGGATGTGACCAAGGCCATAGAAGAAAAGATATATCGCAAAAACAGAACCGAAGAGAAAACTCAGGAGCTCATAGACCAAGATATAATCATGATTGATACCAGAGAAAAAATTATAGGCCAGGTAAACGGGCTGGCAGTGAGTGATTTAGGAGACTACAAATTTGGAAGACCTTTTAAGATTACAGCCAACACCTATTCCGGCAAGAAAGGGATTATAAATATTGAAAGGGAAGCGAAGCTAAGCGGCAAAACTCACGACAAGGGTGTAATGATCTTGTCTAGCTACCTGGGCGATATCTTTTACTGGGAGATGCCCTTAAGCCTTACCTGTAGTATATGCTGTGAACAGTCCTACGGGATGATAGAAGGGGATAGCGCTTCAAGCACGGAGATGTATGCAATCCTATCAAGTCTGGCAAAAGTACCTATCAGGCAAAATATTGCTGTTACAGGATCTATGAACCAAAAAGGAGAAATCCAACCGGTTGGGGGTATCACCGAAAAGATAGAAGGATATTATAGTACTTGCAAAAAGAAAGGGTTCACAGGGAATGAAGGGGTGATAATACCAAGACAAAATGAAAAAAACTTGAACTTATCTGAAGAGGTTATAGAAGGGGTCAAAGACGGAAAGTTTAAAATCTATTCTATAAGCAGCGTATCCCAGGGGATAGAAATTCTCACAGGGATGGCATCTGGATTTGATCTAGAAGGACCAGTAGATGATCCACCAGAAGATAGTATCTATAAGAGAGCAAAATCAAACTTAAAGGCCATAAAAAAGAACTCCCAGGAATCCCAGGAATCCCGGGAATCCCGGGAAGATGAAAATGCAGACTCTAAAACTGAAGAGGAAGAAAGGTAAGCAAAAGCCTATCATTCTTCTTCATCTTTACTGCATTCATTATTGGCTTCTTCGATATTTTTGAGGGCTAACTTCACCAGAAGAGGCCCTATTATTTCAAATACTATTACCGCGGCTAAAATAACTGTAGTGACTACACCTACATCTATATCCAGTCTCTGCTCGGCCACGATGCTAAGTCCTATAGCAACACCGGCCTGGGGCATCAATGCATAACCCAGATTATCCTTCGTGCATTTATCAAACCCGGCTAGATGACATCCTATCCTTGCGCCCATTATTTTACCTGCGCTTCTAGCAGCTATATAACCCAGGCCAATTACTCCTACCTCTGGAAGCAAGCCGAGATTCAGCTTGGCCCCGGCCAAGGTCAAGAAGGCAACGAAAATAGGCAGTTCGATTCCTTCTAGAACCTTAAACACCCAGTCCCGCTTGATTGATAGGTTGGCGATTGTGGCCCCTGTGGATATATTTAGTAAGATGGGAGAAAGATCATAAAATTCGGCGATACCAGTAGTTAATGCTATCATACCTATCAGGGCAATTAAAACTTTAGCTTCATTGTCTGTTCTTGGTGCTAAAAATGACATCAATATTCCGGCTATTACTCCAATGGCAATGGCCAGAAAAAGCTCTCCTGCAACGACCATAAACTCAGCCACACCAAAACTTCTCTCTATGCTTTCTAGAGACTGGATTATTGAGGTGGCAAACCCAAAGAGTACAATGCTCAAAAGGTTGTCCATGGCTAGTTCCGAAATCATGAGCCTGGGGAAAACTCCAGTAGCTCTTTCTTTTTGCTCTTTTAAAACTGCCAGCACCCCTGTTGGAGATGTGGTCATGGAAAGGATACCTAGCAAAATGGCCAATCTTATATCTAATCCCAGCAAGTATACCGTCAAGGTAGTGATAGTGACAGTGAATAGGCTTTCCACAACAAAGCTTTTTAAAAGCTGATTTTTTAATGTATACAGCTTATCATATTTTAATTCGAAACCGATGGTAATGGCTATAATTCCTAGGGCAAAGGAATTAAAAGGTGCAAAACTGTCTATTTGGGTTTCTGTTAACAAGTTCAAAAATGATGGGCCTAAAATAAGACCGAATATGATATATCCTGTCACGGCTGGTAGATATAACCGGTTGGCGATGTAGCCACCGATTCCACCGAACAATAGTATAATACCTACAGCTATAAGGCCATCCAATATAAACTTCCCTCCTAAAGTATCTGTAGTTGGTCACTAAAATTAGCCAATACTATTCTGAACTATTTTTTGAACCTCTTGTCTGGCTGTTCTGTAGGAAAACCCTTGGCATAGTCCACGGGTATAGTAAATAAAAACCCGGTGTTTGGATCATTAAAGTTTCCCAATATTTTTTCGACTTCGATTATGGCATTATCCAAAATTTCCTTATCTTTTACTACAGAAAAAATCGTTTTACTGCCTTTATCTCCTCTGTTTATCACTTCTGCAAACCGGGCAAAAAAGGGGACATGATCGGCAATAAGGTTTCCCATACCTTCAGAATCTAATACTGTTGCTCCCCTGACATCTATTTCAAACAACTTGTCGAGAATAGAAGTTGTTTTGGTCTTATCCTTTATAACTACAACCAGCAAATGCAAAAATAACACCACCTTAAACCTTAAACATTAATTATATAAAACATATGAAACTTACAAATACTTAACCAAGGTCTTGTGTAACATATAGCCCAATAAAAAACCCATTATAGTAACAACAGTCAAGTTGTTGATTAAATTTTCAAACATCGAATAAGATATGATGGATGCTAATCCTATGTACCAAAAAATGATTGAAAATACCAAAGTACCTCTTTTTTTAGGAGTATTGTGAATCCAGGTTTTTAAATTATCCATAACATTTTCACTATAACCGACTAAGACCCAGATGATCACGGGAAAAAGTAAAAAAACAGCTATGAAAGCAAGCCCACCGGTATCTCCTACCGAGATTCTAAACAGGGTAAGGGCTAATACGAGGAAAAAACCCAAGCTTAAGATGAACAAAAGAAATATCCTACCCTGTTTTACCTGACGCATTTTTCCACCCCTAGAAGCCCCGACATATTATGGTAAAGTTATTTTCGTACTAACTCCCCATGTTTTGGGTTTTCAGACCACAACCAGTAATGAAAATAACTGATTTATTTTACCGCAGTAGTATATGGAGATATGTTTTAAGTTTTTATTATTAATACATCTTGGAGAGGAGCCAGGAAAGGTAATGCCTAAAAACAGGATGTTTTTAGCAAATTGGCACAGGATGTGCCTTTAATTTGGAAGCATTACCTTTCCTGGCGACGATCCGTAGATGTATCAATAAAAACTTTTAAATATCGGAATATACTACTGCGGTAAAATTAAAGTTTATTTTCTTACTAATTATACAACAAATAACCGGAAAATTAAAACAAAAACTCCCGTAGGAGTTTTTTGATTCTTGAATGGGATATTCAAACCTAAACTATTGTTTGAAAGTGATAAACAATAGATAAATTAAGTTTCTATTATAATACTTGCTATAATATCTGTAAGAATATTTGATTAGAATGTTTATTACACTGAATCAGTCATTAGTTATTTACATCGAAAACCCTTACATCGGTGACAAAATGCGGGTCTACAATTATTTTTGCATTGCTTTCTGTCTTTATGATCAAGAAGCCGTTTTTGTCAGCTCCTAAAAATATGCCCGTTTTCCAACCACCGGAACTTTTTAACCTTATACTGATTCCAGCTCCTTTGTAAATATACCTTCCTTTTATAGTTACATGACTTGAAAGCTTCCCATACCGTTTATTTTTGATCACTTCTGAAATCAAAACAACGGCATATAATATAGAGAGTACTATTATAAAGGGACCTGTGCTGGTTTCAAAAAGCACACCGGAAACAAAATTAACAACCTGTTCCAACTAATTTCACCTCCCTACATACATATTATAAAGTAATGACCTATAGATATGAACCCCAAATTTATAAAAACATGATTTTTCTCAGCATTATTACCAAAGTAGCGAGATAATTCGGTGAATTTTCCTTATATTTGCAAACATTAAGGATCAGAAACGGATTTTGAATGTGGAGGTTTTTTAATCATGTCATATTTTATCAGAAAAAACCTGGGTTTGATCAAGTTCATGATGTTTATCATCGTTGTATTGTTAATTTTGGCCTTTTTTATGAGAAATGGCTGTAACTCCGAAGAAAAACAAGTTGAGCTTAAGGAAATGTGGCCTTTAAAAGAAGGAAATACGTGGAATTATAGTGTGAAAGGTGGTGAAGAAGAAAAGCTTGAAATAGAAGTAATGGCGGAAAAACAAGACCAGGAACACGGGGATTGCTACCAGGTAGAATTTGATTTTGGTACTCATCAGACTTATGAATACTATTCTTATGATGACACAGGGATCTATTGGTTTCAACTAGATAATCCCTGGGGAAGTTATGACAGGGTCCCACCTGAATATTTGATCAAAGCTCCGCCAACTGAAAATAAATCCTGGCAGTGGCAGGGAGAATTGGATACCATCACAGGAAGTGACCTGGATTTCAAAGGCGAAGGTGACATAAGCCAGAGGGGTTTTATGGAATTGGAACTGCCTACAGGCAGCTATGAAGCGTTAAAAGTAGAGAAGGAAATGGAACTAAAGATGACCGGGGAAAAAGTGGATTTAAGGGATATCAGATACTATGTCCCCGGGGTGGGGTTGGTCAAGCAGGAAGTATACGAAAACGGCTATGAACAACTAAATGTTATTATAGAAGATTACGAAGTAGAAAGCTAAAAGTAATATTTTAAATCAAAAATGACTATATCCACCCCGGTGGATATCATAGGAATTTCCGTCTTTATAAAGTCTTATTCCCTTTTCTCTGCTAGTTATGCGACCTATTACCTGGGGCGAGCTTGATTTCTCCAAAACCTCAAGCGCCTTATCTAGGTTCTTCTCCTCGACGCTGATCAACAACTGATAATCTTCACCACCTTCAAAAGCCCAGTCCAAAGGATCCTTATTCAATTCTTCGGCGGCTTTTTTGACACTGTCAAGAAATGTTATTTTGCTCTCATAGATCTCTGCTCCTACCTGGCTGTTATATGCCAGGTGATGTATTTCATTTGAAAGCCCATCGCTTATATCGATCATAGAATTGGCCAGCTCGTTTTTGCCCAATTCATACCCTTCTACCACCTTGGGTTCAGGAGTGAGATGAGCTTCTAACAATTCATTTTTTTCTTTTGACGTCAAGGTTGTGAGCTCTTTTCCCAAAACCAACTCCATGCCTGCAGCCGAAGTGCCAACAGGACCTGTTATAATTAAGTGATCACCTTCCTTGGCCCCTTTTCTGGTAACTTCCTTTCCCGCCTCTACTTCGCCTAGCAAACATAAATCCAGGGCAATTATTTCGCCCCGGCAGGTATCCCCACCAGCCAGCTCTACCCCATACTTACTGCTCAATTGATACAAGCCTCGAAAAAAATCCTTTATCTGATCCAGAGTATAATTATCCGACCAGCAGCAGGACAAAATGATATCCCGGGGCTTACCTCCCATAGCGGCAATATCGCTTAAATTTACAGCCAGGGTTTTGTGCCCAAGCTGGTAAGGAGAAATTTTGTCTAACAAGAAATGGGTGTTTTCCACCAGCATGTCGGCAGTGACAAGAAGCTTTTTCCCCTGCTGGCAATAGTTAAGTAAAGCGGTATCATCGCCGATTTTAGAACTATTATTGAATTGTCTTATCCATTGTATAAGTTTGAATTCATCAAATTTATCACTCATAATTTTAATTATACCAAAAAAAGAGTCGTGAATAAAACATCAACTGGCCGGGAATAGTATAATTTTAACTTATTTTAACTTAAGTTATCAGTATGTTAAAATGTTTAAACACGTCGAAAATGTTTCACAAGAACTGTCAAAGCGTCAAAGGAGAGATAAGAAATGAATAATAAAGACTTTTGTATACTTGAACTCGATGAAAAGAGAAAATGTGATAATTGTGGTGAATGTGATATCTGTGACTTGAATAGGAATAAAAAATGCGATAACTGCATGGAATGTATCTTTGATGTGGAGTCTAGGTGTTTAAAAGTTGATGAAATAGATAATTAGTAGTGGTGCAAGAAGTCTATTCACCTTCTCTGCTGTTAGATGTAAAAAATCAAAACGTAAAAACACCCCT
>CAZCIZ010000047.1:0-20787 GCA_964498995.1 uncultured Clostridia bacterium
CAGATTGTTGAAGGCCAGCTAGAAGGAAGCCTCCTCATGGGAATGGGCTATGCCCTCAAAGAAGAAATTGACTATGACAGCTCAGGAAGCCAGGTCCAAAACAGCTTCAAAAAATACAACCTGCCCAAAGCAGAAGAAATGCCAGAACTTATCCCAGTGATAGTGGAATCCAATGATCCCACCAACCCTCACGGAATCAAAGGAGTAGGAGAAACAGGACTAATCCCAACACCCGCAGCAATCCTAAACGCCATCTATGATGCTGTAGGGATAAGGTTTAAAGAGCTTCCTGTAACAAAGGAGAAGGTGTTGGCTAAGTTAAATGGCAGTATTTAAGTAGAGGAAAATAAGTGACATTAATGATTTATGTTATCAATACTTTTTTTGTAGGAAAAGAACCTGCGAGGGAAGGATTTTAGATAGGAAAGACAGGTGTGGAAAGCGGTGTTTACTGTTTGACTTCCCTGGATACTATCGGGGAAGGGATAATAGCTGCCATGGAATCTTTGGAAAGAGGTACACTAAGCGAGTAAAGAAGTCTTAGGATTCTTAAAGACAATCGGGTAAGGGGTCCTCATTAATTTGAGCAACCTCCTACCCGATTCCTCTCTAGTGATAAAGCTTTAGCTCTCTTATCACATCAGCTATATGAAAAAAATCATTATCATCATGAAGTAAATATAAATCATTTTCTATAGCTGTTTGAGCTATCAGAGTATCTATTGTACTTCTTATTGTTATACCCTTTTTTCGACAAAGAAAAAATATATAAGCAGCCTTCTCAAATGATAAAACTCCTGATTTTAGTTCATAAACAGGCAATGAACCTAGGTGCTCTTTTATCACATCATATTCTTTTTCATCTTTTGCACCCTGTAATACTTCTTGATATATGTGAGGACAAATTCCAAAAGGTATCTCATTATATATGATATCATCAAAAGTATCAAAAACTTTTCCTTCACTTCCTTTTAAGTATCCAATCATTACAGATGTGTCAACTAATATCATTTTCCTTCCCTCATTGATTTGTGATCATAATCATCTCTAAATGATACTTTTCCACGTAGATCTTTTAAGTTTTTTCTTTTCCGATTCATTACATACTCTTTTAATGCTGTTTCAACCAATTCTTTTTTGGTATTAATATTTTCAGAGTATTTGAATGCCTCTTCCACCAATTCATCATCCAGGTAAATATTAGTTCTCATAATTCCCACCCCACATACACATTTATATGCACATTGTAATACACATTATATTGTATATTGTTCTATTTAGCAAGCGTGCAGACAAGTTTTGCTTTTCTTTATGTAATCTTTGGTTACTGTTAGGGGATAACCAATAACCCTACCATTTTCATCTGTATCAAAAGGAAACCTGGTTACTAAAATATGCACAAATCTAAACGTTGTGCCAAAAACCACCGCCGCCGAACCAGGAAAAGGTAACATACCGCAAACTCATCCCATACCTTGTTCCTGATGATGTTCGTGTCCCTTGGGTCGTAATTTTGCCTTAAGCTTCCTTCAGATCCCACCTCACGGTGGGCACCCTTGCTCTTAGCTAATGGTTGGTAACTACAAAACCCGTAGTGGACTTCACCTAGTTAATCGCCATGCGTGGCGCACAACTAAAAAAGCTACCCTAGTCATCATCTAGAGTAGCCTTTTGTACTTTGAAATATAATCAATACATTTTATTCAATAGCAGTTGCATCTAATTCAAATTCGACGTCAAAAAGTTGACCTCGGTACTCTGTGCCTGCATGCTTTCTAGTGTAATCAAATTGGAAATCAATCCATTCTGATTCACCAGGTTCTAATTCGAATTTAACGTGATTTTCGTTCCAATGTTCAAAATCTTCTCCACTTACTGATAGATAAGTATGAGTATTGTGTGGTAAATTATCATCTTCATTATAACTTGGTACATTGATTTCTACTTCTATTCTATCATTAGAATTATTAGTAACTTCAAATAATTCTTCCCAAGTATACTTTGAACCCCACTGGAAACCATACTCTTCTCCTTCTTCATAACCTCTAGTAAAATCAAATTCCAACCTATCTTTTGCTTCATCCCATGTTTCGATGTATGCGGCACCGTCTTTGTGTCCAATTTCATCATCTGATGCTGGAGACAATGCTAATAAAGCATCTTCAGTAGATACAACCTGCAAACTTCCTTCTAAATTTTCGAGCTCCATTGTAGTATAGGCCATTGCAGCCATTACACCTGAAACTCCCAATAACACAACTACTAACAAAATACCAAACTTTTTCATACAATAACCACTCCTTTTGAATTTTTTACCTTTTGCTGATTGTCTTAACCATATTATAAAAATACTTCTTTCATAATAAAGCACTCATTAGAAGTATATTTTAGGATTAATTTGAATGATTTTCTCTAATCCAAAAGGAGTAGTTAATTTATCATGTAAAATAATTAATAAATGCTAATTTTTTACGCCAAGTTTTCATAAACCTTCGTTTATATTTCTGGTCGAAGAAAGGCAATAAAAACAAAGGTATTGCAGGTACTGAAGAAACTACTATAAGCGCCAACCAATAATTTAAAGATGCCAATATGCGGATAACTGAAAATGGTAAAAAAGGCAAAAACATTCCTACTGTAACATTGGCTACATGTTCTCCTTCAGACAAAGCATGCACATTTGCTTTGATTTCTCGAGTTTCACCCCTGTCCAATAAAATTTCTGTTTCTTTGAAATTTATTTGTGAATCATTTGTATCCAAGTAATAGTACACTGGAATAAAACCTTTTCTTTCAATTTCAGCAATAGTTACTTCCTTGGTTTCACCTTTTTCAATAACACTTATATCCCCTTGCATCACCACTTCTTTTTCTTCTTTTTCCACTACATAAGGGAAAGTAGCTAACAGACTTCCCATTAACATGAAAGCCCCCATAAAAATAGCAAAAGCAAGCCCCGCTAAATAATATAATTGAGCTGTTTGAATTTTATCCTTTTTCCTTTCTTTATTTGATTTTGTTAATTCATCAATAAGCAAAATAAGTGCAAGGCATCCCAAAAAAATTGGTAATAATAAAGGATTGTCTAAATTTTCTCCGATTAAAAGAGGGATATATCCAACTAGGGGAATTTTTAATGGGATTTCTCCAACTGTTGGCACTACCCCGCCGATCCATTCAGGCTTAATAGGGGGATAACCTGTCCCACCTTCTTGATCTGTCCTTTCATTGTTATCTCCCTGAGTAATAAACCCTTCTTCATGGTCGCCCCCTACTATCCTGTGCATTGTCCAATCATGGATTCCTGCTTCTTCAGAACGGAACATGATGATATCACCTTCTGATAGGCTTTCTTCATCTCTCATTGGCAAGATAGTTACAAGATCGCCCCTTGTCATAACCGGTTCCATACTGAAAGAACGAACACTCACAGCTAAAGTAGGGGCTTCGCGCATTATTGTTAATAAAAACAAGGAGACAAAAAATATTATGATAACAACAAAAATTATTGTACCTAACTTTTTAGCACCGGGCATGGTTTCCAATCTCCTTTCCACCTAGGCCATATGAATAAGCTAGTAGGGCAGCCTGGGTTCTGTCCTGCAGCTCCAGTTTATCCAGAATATTACATATATGCTTTTTGACAGTGTTTTCACTTACTACTAAGTTCTCAGCGATTGCCTTGTTACTACGTCCTTCAGCGAGGGACCTAAGTATATCCATCTCCCTCTGTGTCAGTTCCCCAAAGGGAGAGCTTTCATTTTCATTGTTCATAACCATATCAACGATCTCCGGGTCATAATACTTCCTTCCATTGGCAACCAAACGGATGGCTTCTAAAAGCTCCTCAGGAAGAGCATCTTTAAGGACATACCCATGTATACCATAAGAGATCGCCCGGGAAACTTCCTTAGCAGAGGAGTATGATGATAGGATCATGAATTTACAGTTTTCCGTATGCTTTTTTGCTTCAATGATTAAATCAGTTCCATTATCTTCAGCCAGTTTCAAGTCAATTATGGCCATATCCGGATCATTGTTCTTAATAGCATTCAGGCCTTCCTGATAGGTTGATGTGCTTTTTAAAAGTTCTATATCATTGTTTAATCTCAACAAATCTTCAATCCCCTGCCTAACTACAGGATGATCATCCACGATTACAACCTTCATCCTTGCAGACCCCCTTGTAAGTATCTGACCTTTCCGGTTTCTTTTTTGTCAGCAGCAGGTATTTGACAACATACTGAGGTTCCTCTTCCAGGGCTGCTTTCAATATCGAATCTTCCGCCCAGATTGCGAACTAATTCCCTCATATTGTGTAGTCCGATACCCTCATGCATAACCCTTGAATACACAAACCCACATCCATCATCCGTTATTGAAAGATTAATGTAGGTAGCATCTTTACTGTTTTTATATTCAAGGGCCACCTTAATATTGGAACACCGGCCGTGTCTTACTGCATTTCCCGTAGCTTCCCTGATAATGCGAAATAGGGTTTTTCTTTGAAAGTAACCTAGAGAGTTAAGATTTTCGGCGCAGTCAAACTCAACAGAAACGTCGTTTATATTTTCAAGCTCTTGTAAATACTGTCTGACTTCTTTGACAAAAGGCTCGCTATTATTTTTTTTGGTGCTCAAAGAATATATGATTTTTCTAAGTTCTTTAATACTCCTCTGAGCAGTCTTTTGGATACTTTTTAGCTGTGAATGAGCATCTTCGCTAATACTGTATTTTCTGGTCACATTATCAATCCCGTATACGATACCAAAGATGTTCTGAGTGACATTATCATGGATCTCATCTGCGATCCGGTCTTTTTCTTCTAGAAGAAGAAACTTCTCAGTCAAATAACCCAAGCGATATTTTTCTAAAGCCACCCCACACAGATCACCCAAAAAGTTCAAGGTAGGCTTAATATCCTCCATTGATTCATTTGATTCCCCTTCTTCACCTTTCTGAAAATAAGCGCTAAGGATTCCATAGATATTGGTCTTTGATTGAATCTTTATGGTCAAAAGGTTGCCACCAGCATCGTTAAGTTCATCATCTAAATAGACACTTTCAAAATCTTTTGCGGCCCAGGGGTTTTCAAATATTTTTTTAAGGTAAGGGTACCACTGTTCTTCTTTTAAAATCTTACGAGGGCCCCGGACAGCAAAATAACCAGTTTGCCTTAAATCTTTGTTCCTTGATAACATTTCTGTTTCAGCTGCTATATCAATCAAAATAATAACTTTGTCAGCTCCAGTTAGGGTTTTGCTGTAAGAGGCAAATAGATTGATTATCTCCTGAGGATCATTGTGATGGTTAAACACTTCGATGGATCTGTAAAGGGATTTTATATGCTTTAATTGCTCATTCATGGCTTTATTTTTGTGTTCTATCTGTGTAATGAAATAATTGTATATTTGGGCTATCAATGTGATTAAGACAAAAACTATAAATATAAAATGATTATCCGATACTAAAAGCCCTATATCCATAAAGCCTGTCATAAATAAAGCCAATGAGCTTAAAAAAGCCAACATCATCAGCCAGCAAAAATAAGCAGGTTGCAAGGTTGCAGCTAAGATAATAGGATTAATGGCATACCAAATAAAAGGACTAGAAATTCCCCCTGTGAATGTGAGTATAAAGGCGAGGCCAAAAATTTCACCTGTAATCAATAGTCTTTTTAAACTATCACTGCTATTATCTTGGTTATAAACTCGCAAAAATACAAATGCTTCTAAAAACAAGCAAACAGAAACACCAAGCTTTAAGTGAAAAGGGGCCTCGGGAGATCCAAGAAAATAGAATATTGATGTAATAACAAGGGAGCCGTACCTGTAAAGCCCGAGAAAAGAATCTAGACTATGATAATATAACTTCTCACGAAGCTCCTGGATTCCCGTCATATTCAATATGGCTTTCACCTTCCTCCTATGTGATCTATATCCACTTCATAACAATACATAATACCATCTGAAATGAGATAAAAAATCGATTTACTTCCACCTCCTATAGCCTGGTAGTATTGGAGGATTGGCTTTTCTATCTCGTCAGAGATCTTGATCAACTCTTCAAAGCTAGAAACTTTGATTTTAGCCTTCTCACTGATATCGCCATTAAACTCCTTGGTTTCGATTATTCTTTTACCGTAACGCTTTTTGATCTTATTAAATTCTAACTTCCCGGCATTAATGGTTTCTAGCTGTTTTTGTCTGATTACATAGGTTCCAAATCCACATACTGCTAGGAAAAACAGAGTCAATACGGGAAAAACTGTCCTCCCTTGGCTGACTTTCATTGAAATTCCTAGAACACCTAAGTAATTGGTTTCTGTAATCTCTTCTGTTATTTTGCTGGAGTTTTCATAAGACTCTTCTTCCCCTGGCTCAATAATATTATCATCTATAGCCAAACTATAATCTGAGGCGAGAACCCCTGGTTGTTCATCATCTTCTAAAGGCGGGGTTTCTAGTTCACTTTTAACTACAAATTTTACGTCCCTTGGCCTTACTCCGGTCTCTTCAGAGATAGCTTCTTTTATTCCTAATGCTTCATCTACTGGTAGGGTCAATGAAGACTTAAAAATCGATACACCATCTTCTGAATTATTTTCTTTTATGTCTATTTGAGGTTCCATCTCATATTCCCAACGCTCTTCATCAAAAAGATAGAGGGATATATCCATATCTCCATCAGGGTTAGAAGAGGGCTCCTTTGAAATCTCACCCTCAACAATTATTTCAAAATCGTCGACTAGACTGGTAAAATAAACTTCCTTAGCACCAAACTCCAAAGGTTCTGTCCCCTCGGGATACAAGATAGACGGTTGTTTGTTAACCCGGTAGTCATAATTTATATTTTTTTCTATCTCTTTTACTATCAGTTCTTCTGAAAGCTCTTCTTCGGCTAAAAGAGCTTTCACCGTCATAACTCCGGAAAACATTACAATGACAACAGATATGATCACAAATATCTTTAAGTATTTAATCACTTTTTCATGATCGAAGTTTTTATCAAATTTATTTTTTAATCTGCTTATAGCATTATTCATCGTTTTCATTGTCTACCTCCTCCTCTGACCCTTCATCATCTGACCCTTCATCATTGTCATCATTTCCCCCGTTTTCGCTGTCACTGCTTCCATTGCTATCGTCTCTTTCTCCTTCGCTATCATTATCACTACTTCCGTTATCTTCATCATTACTAGATTTATTGTCATTGGTATCGCCGTCGCTGGTATCACTGTCGCTAGTCTCATTATCGCTAGTTTCATTGTCGCTAGTTTCATTGTCTCTATCCTCATCTTTACTGTCATCATCGTTATCTTCTCCGCTATCTTTTTCAGGTTGTTCTTCTTGATCGTCCTGATCTTCTTGTTCTTCTTGTTCTTCTTGTTCTTCTTGTTCTTCATTTTCATCTACTTCTTCGTCTTTATCTTCTCTATCGTCTTCTCCTTGACCATTTTCATCCGCATCTTCTTTGTCTTTATCGCATTTGTCCTCATCGTCTTTCTCGTCATTGTCTCCCTTTCTATCTTCTTGACTTTCTTCATCTGTTTTATCATCACCATTGTCATCCTCAGAAGTTGTAGATTCAGAGGTTGTAGTTTCAGTGAACTTCTGAGTTTCTACAGCTTTAGATGTTTCATAATCTAAATGAAGCTCACTTTTTATTTCAGCCTCCCCACCATCCCATTCAGCCACAAAAATTACCTGGGTATCGATATCATCGTTCAAATCGACATCTTCGTTTTTAATATCATTTTCATTTAAATCTATCTTCTTGCTTTTTCCTTCTTTGATCTCAACGTTTCTATCTTCTCCCTCTAAATACAACTCTAAACCATTGTTATCATCGATTTCTATTTGTTTTATTCTAATTGGCTCAGACATATTGTTTTTAATATAATGACTTCCATTTGAACTGTTAATATTAAAACTTTGAGTTTCAAGCTCTTTTTGAACAGTTTTTACTTCATTCCCATCCTTTTCTGCCGTATATATTTCGGTTTCAACATAATGTTTATTTTCTTCGACTTCATACTCAAGTTTTTCATCAATTGCAATCAAAGCATCCTTAGATTCAGTCACTGAGATACTTGCCAGGTTGCTAATAGCTGCTGTTGAATACCCACTTACCTGCCATAGAAATGATAATGTGGTTATGGCTATCAAAATAACAAAAAGATATTTTCTTAACATTACACCACCACCTGTTCTAAAATTTTACTTAAAATGATATGAATTCCAAGCCACTTTGTAATTTTAACATTCATTCATCTCAATATCTGTTGAAATCAAACTACAACATTAAAAAAAAATGTAATTGTTTGTCAATTTAGGACGATATATTATATGTCTTTATTAAACAATAAATAACCTGAAACAATACATAACTAATTATAGTACCTGTATTTTATAATTTTCGCTGTAGTGATAATGATTTTTAACATAATCCAAGCCCCGATGCATAATATGCATCAGGGGGCTTGCCGAATGAAAACTATCAAACCAAAATTTTTTTTGGAAGTTTTACTCACGTCGGTAATCTGGACTGCTTTGCTTTTTCTAGTAGGCTGGGTCATTACTGCCTTTGGATGGTTTTTAATCGGGCTTGTATGGAGTCAAGAACTATTTGTCCCCGATAATATTAAGGCCACAGCTGTAGCTTTTTTTCTTATAATCGGATGGGCACTTGTTATCTTGCTATTTCTAATTGGATGGAACAGGTACGATTATTTCAGACCTTTTGGACCTTTTGGAGATAATAGCTCTGATCATCCTCCCCTTTCAAAATCTTTTTCTAAAACCATACCATGCGACAAATCAAAACTAACATCCCTGGGAACATACCTGATTTAGAAGCAAGGTTTAAGGTTTAAGCGTCATAATAACAAGGAGAGGAATCATATGGAACTCTACCTGACAGTAATGATGTTCATTGGAAGTTTTGTGTTTTTGTACCCCATTATGCTCAGTGTAGTCTGGATCGTGGGAGGGGTTTTTTTCTGGCACAGGGGAGAGAAAAAAGCCTTTCCTAATTCCCTCTCAGATTCTGAAATCCATTGGCCTAGGGTTACAGTCCTGGTTCCCTGCCACAATGAAGAGCGTACTATCAAAAAAACCATCGATTCATTGGCAAGGGTTGATTATCAAAACTTTCTGGTTGTCTTCATCGATGATGCTTCTACGGATGAAACAGTTTCGGTAATAAGAGAAGCTATTCTTGGAATTGATAACTTTCAGCTCTTAAAGTTAGAAAACAACCATGGAAAAGCCGAAACTCTAAACTATGCTCTTACCAAAATAGTTGACACCCCAATTTGTACCGTAATAGATGCCGATACCCTGCTAGATCGGGATTCGCTAAAAAGGTTGGTCCTTCCTTTTATCCATCAACCAAATCTGGGAGCGGTAACGGGCAATCCTTTCGTTTACAACAGGGATAATCTTCTAGAAAAGCTTCAGACAGCCGAATTTGCTTCAATCATAGGACTCATCAAGAGGGCCCAGACAAGTTTTGGGCCGCTATTAACTATTTCCGGCTGCATCACCTCTTTTAACACCCAAGTTCTAAAAGAAATCCATGGATTTTCAGCCAACACCGCCACAGAGGATATAGATATAACCTGGAAAATCCAAAAAAACCATTATCAGATCTTCTTCGAACCCAGGGCTATAGCCTATATCCAAGTACCATCTAGCCTCAGAGATTACTGGAAACAGCGCACACGCTGGTCTCTAGGAGGGTGGCACCTTCTTAGAGAACACAAAAATGTCTTTACCAGCTGGATGTGGCGAAGGCTATGGACACTGTATCTGGAGTTCTCTTTAAGTTATATCTGGGCATTTTGTTTTGTATTCGGTTCAATTATTTGGGGGATTATGGCAGTACTTTTTGGGGCTCATTCAGGAGTTATGCCTCTTGCCTTTTGGCACGGAGCTATTATCAGCTTCATGTGTATTGTCCAATTCGCAACAGCCTTAATGGTCAGCCGTCAGTATGATCCTTCCCTCTGGCGCAGTTTTTTTTGGATCCCCTGGTACCCAATCTTCTTTTTTGCAACAAATTCCTTGGCCATAGTTAGAAGTTCAATAAAAGGACTCTTTGGAGAACTAGAAAAGACGGGAAAATGGAAAAGTCCTGACCGTCTTGATACATCATTATGAAAGGAATAGATTTTTTTATGATTGGAGTTGAACGTAGTTGAAAATGGTTCAAAATTTTATTAAAAGACAGGACTGTTATTCAAGCTTTTGGTTAGTGCTGTTAATCAGCATGGTATTTTTGGCTATCATAGCCATGGTTGGAGTTTTAGGTTGTCATGCAGAAAAAGAACTTGAAGTCAAAAATGACACTCACAAAAATGATGCCACGGATGATAACGACAGTGACAGTAAGAAGCCTCGTGGTTATAATGATGACGGTTATAGAGATATCGATAGAAACGGTCATTTTTATGGCGATACCGACAATGATCAAAAAAGCTATATAATTTTTTCCTTCGATGATGGTAATTCTACGGATTATAGAGTGGTATATCCACTGCTAGAAGCAAGAGAGCTCAAAGGGGTTGTCTATATAAATCCAGACTTTCAGGACCGGGGCCGCTCCTGCCATATGACCTGGAAACAGGTAAAGAAACTAGACGAGGCTGGCTGGGATATTGAGTGCCATTCTTATAGTCATGCCAACCTACAAGATTTAGAAGATAAAGAGATAGAAATGGAAATGAACAGTGTTGATAATGCCTTCAAAGCCAATGACCTAGATCCGCCTGAACATCATGCCTTTCCATACGGTTACTTTGATGAAAGAGTACAGGAAATAGTTGGGCAGCATAGAATCACCCAGAGAACAACCATGGATGGGATAAATACCTATCCTTATAACCTAGAAAAGCTAAAATCTGTTTGTATGTGTTATAATGTAGACACACTAAATGATTATGTCGATGAAGTAACCAAAAAGGGTGGACTGCTGATCTTTTATACTCATGATGTCCAGGAAGAGCCTTATGAATGGGGGATAGAAAAGGATAAATTCATTGAAGTCTTGGATTATTCCATCTCCAAGGATGTAGAAATCGTCACCATGAGTGAATTTATGGAGAGAGAAAAATTGACTCCTCTAACTGACTAACTTTTCCTAACTACTTTGCTTGACTTTTCTTTCGTGCTAAACTAAGTACTCGGGGGAGGCAAATCATGACTTCTAAAACTTTCTTTGGACAAAATAAAAAGGCAATATCGATAATATCAGGGATCCTTCTCCTGGGAATTATCGTGGTTTTAGTAATAAGCGCCTTTGTTGGCCTTTCCCTTCTGACCCCTTTTAGTGGGTCCGTTGATACAGAACCTCCGGAGGAAATGATATATGAAGAAGTTGAATTTGAAAGCAAGAAAAATGATATCAAGTTAGAAGGCTGGTACTTTAAAGGAATAGATGGAAAAGAAGCAACTAAAAGCACCGTTATATTTGCCCACGGCTACGGGCAAAACCGGTTAGTTGATGAGGTAGGGTTATCCCTTGCAAAAGATCTGTTACAAGAAGGCCACCGGGTATTTACTTTTGATTTTAGAAATTCCGGAGAGTCAGAGGGAGATACAACCACCATCGGCCAGTTTGAAAAATATGACCTTCTTGGGGCTGTAGATTATGTTTCTGAAGAAAAACCCATAATTTTGCACGGATTTTCCATGGGGGCATCAACGGCAATAATTGCCGCAGAAGAAGATCCAAGGGTCCACGGCGTTATTGCCGATAGTCCCTTTCATGATTTGGAAAATTATTTAGAAGCAAATCTTTCTTATTGGACAAAGCTTCCTAGCTTTCCCTTTAACTGGATCATTCTAAATCTAGCTCCGGTAATAACAGAGTTAGAACCAGAAAAAGTCAGTCCTATAGAAACAGTAGAAAATCTGGATAAGCCTCTGCTCTTGATTCACGGAGATGAGGATGTGACCATCCCTCACCATGATTCCAAAAAGATAAAAGAAGCTTCACCTGAAGAGGATACTCAGCTGGTAATCATTCCAGGGGCGGAGCATGTTGTCGGCTACCTTGAAGATGAAGATAAATATCTAGAAGCTGTCCTGGATTTTTTGGAGCAGTTCCATTAATGAAGAACAGAAGTAAATGGAAAGTTTGAAAAAATGAAGAAATTGAGCAAAAAGGGCAAGTCCACTCCCTTGTCTCAATATTTTGAGTCTATTTCTATCTAAAACTCATTAAAAGCACTGATTAGTTGTCTGGAATACCAATGCAGGGGCGCATCCAACAACTCTTCGGTCTTTTTTTCTTCTACAATTTTACCCTTATGCATTACTCCAAGCCTATCACTTGCCCATCTGACAACTTCTAGGTCATGGGAGATCAACAATAGGCTGATATCAAACTTTTCTTGGAGCTCTTTAATCAAATTAAGTATCTGAGCTTGAACAGAGACATCTAACATGGAGGTGGGTTCATCGGCAATTAGCACTTTAGGTTTTAGGGATAGTATCCTGGCCAAGACCAGTCTTTGAATCTGGCCTCCGCTTAGTTCATGGGGATAACGGTGCAGGTGTTCTTTTTTTAGCCCCACCATTTTTATCAGCTGGTTTATATATTCCTTTTCTTCTTTTTTGGTATTTACCAGTTTGTGAAGCTTTATAGGCTCAGCCATGCTGGTGTAAATCTTAAACCTGGGGTTAAAAGAAGCCTGGGGATGTTGAAAAATTATCTGAACTTCGGATCTAAGTCTAAACAGTTCCTTAGGTTTTAAACCTGTAATGTCTACCCCATCAATATATATTTTGCCTGATTCAGGTTCTAGTAACCTTACAAGTAGATGGGCAAGGGTAGATTTACCGCAGCCGCTTTCTCCCACAAGACCAAAGGTCTCTCCTTTTCCTACCCTAAAGGAAACATCATCTACTGCATTGAAGTAACTTTTTTTAAATAATCTAGCCGGAACAGGAAATCTTTTTATTAAGTTCTTTACCTCTATCATTTAGAAAACACCTCACCAACTGGCCATTGGTTAGACTCTGCATAGGGGGATGCGCACTTTTGCATTTTGAAATGGCTCTAGAGCAGTAATGATAAAAATTACATCCACTAGGAGCCCGGGAGTAATTATTGGAGCCAGATTGAGAAACAGTTGAAATTTCAGGGGAAACTGTTTTTATGGGATTTAACCCTCTTTCAGGCAATGATTCTAGCAGGGCTTTAGAATATGGATGCAGGGGACTATCTATAAATAAGTCTGCCTCAGTAAATTCCACTAATTCCCCACCGTACATAACGCCTATTTCATCACACAGACGAGTTGCTACTTTTAGATCATGGGTGATAAGTAAAATAGAAGAGCCAGAAACTTCTTTTAATTCCCTGATAAGACCAACCACTTGACTTCTGATCACAGCATCCAAGCCCTTGGTAGGCTCATCTGCTATCAACAGAGAAGGTTGTTTGGACATTGCCATTGCAGCAAGGACCCTTTGGTTCATGCCGCCGCTAAGTTGATGGGGATATTTATCTAGTTGTGAATTTGGACTTGGAAAATTCAATCTATGAAGTAATTCCACTGACTTTTCCCTGGCCTCATCCCTAGAGATGTTCCAGTATTTTCTAAAGCATTCTACAAGCTGAGTTTTGATTTTAAGTATAGGATTTAGAGATTTTGAAGGGTTCTGAGGTATGAGGGCTATCTCACTTCCCCTTAATCTTTGCATCTTTTTTTCTGACAGGCTTGTAATATCTTCACCTTTGTAAAAAATACCACCTTCAACCCTTGTGTTTTGTGGAAGCAGTTTCATTATAGAACGGCCAAGGACAGATTTACCACAGCCTGTTTCTCCGATCAAACCTACAATGGTGTTGTCTTTTATTTTTAAATCAACACCCTTTACTGCCTCTACAATTTCATCTCTTGTATGAAAATTTACATTAAGATTTTCAACATTTAAAATCAAAGCTAAAACCTCTCTTTTATCTGCTGTAAGTTTTCACTATAAGGGCTAAAGTAATCCCTCAAGCCATCTCCTAATATATTAAAAGACAGCACCGCAAGCATTATGGCTAGACCCGAAAACAAAGTAAGATGAGGGGCTCTTTCCATATAAGATACACCTTGATCAAGGATCCTTCCCCATTCCGGTGTAGGAGGCTGAGCTCCAAGGCCCAAAAAACTAAGCCCCGAAATAGTAATTATCCTGGTCCCCATCCCCAGGGTGAACATGACGATGATAGAGCTTAAAGTATTGGGTAAAATATGCTTGAAAATAATATAAAAATCTCCACCACCCATGGCCCTAGCAGATTTAACATATGGTTCTTCTTTGATGGAGAGGACACTGCCCCTTACAACCCTGGCATAGTGGGTCCAGCCTACAAGGGTCATGGCTATTACTATGTTTATAAGATTTGGACCCATTATCCCCACCATTGCCAAAGTCAAAACTATAGCAGGAAAAGATAAAATTATATCCGTAAACCTCATGATAATCTCATCAGCAGCTCCAGAAAAATATCCTGCCATCAAACCTAGTATAATCCCAATAAAGGCAGAAAAAAAAGCAGCCCCAAAAGCAGTTCCAATGGTTATCTCTCCACCGTACAAAAGCCTGCTGAGTAAACATCTTCCCAGTTGATCAGTCCCAAGGGGATAATCACTACTAGGGCTTTCAAGTCTTCTAGCCAGATCCTGGTCATCAAATTCATAAGGGGCCATATATTGTCCAAAAAAAGCTACAACGGCCAATATTACCATAAAAATTATTCCGGCCATCAACAACTTATTATTTTTCATGGTTTTCATAAAGATTCCCTCTTATTATATTTTATTCTGGGGTCAATGAAAACATAGAGAATATCAACCATTAAGTTCACAAAAACAAAGACCACAGTTATATATAAAACAATTCCTTGAATCAGGGGAAAATCTCTAGCCAAAACAGCATCATACAACAGGGAACCAACACCTGGCCTGGCAAAGATATTTTCCACAATCACCGCTCCTTCAAAAGCCCAACCCAGCTGCAGGCCCAAGTATGTTATCACAGGTATAAAAGCATTTTTTAGAGCATGGCGATTTAGAACCTTCCAGCCAGACAGACCCTTGGCCCTGGCAAATTCAATATATTCCTGCATCAACACATCAAGCATACTCGAGCGAATAAGTCTCGTTGTCATAGCAGCCATCCCCGTCCCCAGGGTTATTGCCGGAAGAATCAATGTCTCTATACCCCCGCCACCCCCATAAACGGGAAATATCCCCAAGCGTAAAGAGAAGAAAAGCATTAACAACACAGCAAGCCAAAAATTAGGCATACTGACACCAATCATAGCCCCCGTCATGCTAAAATAATCTATCAAAGTATTATGCTTCAAAGCAGAAATTATTCCGATAGGCACCGCTATAATTATCGCCACAAACATACTCAAAATACTTAAATTTAAAGTATGGGGGAAAACCCGCATTATTTCACCGGTCACAGAATTACCTGTAACCAAGGACTCACCCAAATTTCCTGTTACAGCCCCTCTTAACCATTCATAGTATTGTACATGAAAGGGCTCGTTAAGACCCATATCTTCTCTAACCCGCTTAACGGCAGCAGGGGAAGGATCTTCCCCGCCCATTTGCTGCCTTAAAACCTGCCTGGCAGGATCACCAGGAGTAAAGAACATAAGGGAAAAAGTTATTATCGAAACTCCCAAGATTATCGGGATTAATAGTAATATCCTCTTCAAAATGTAATTAACCATCAATATAACCCCTACTCAAACCAAATCTTAACCATTAAATCTTAATTAAATATTTTATTCAAAATAAACGTGTTCAAGTCCAAAAGTGTTTTCTAGAGGATGCATCTTGTAACCATTCACATGAGACCCCGTCACATCAACATTCACATAATGGTTCAAAAAAGCCACCGGGCTGTCCTGGACAATTATCTCCTGGGCATCTTTGTAAAGCTCCCTTCGCTTCTCCATATCAGTACTACTTTCTGCTTTTTCTAATATCTCATCTAAATCTTCATTTTGATACCCGTATGCCCCGTAACCACTTCCCTGAGTATTACTTGAATGATAATCATCCCTAAAATACAGGCCGGGATCAGGTATAAAACCCAAGTTTCTACTCATTAAATAGATATCAAAATCTCCAGTGTTTCTAAGTTCATCTGCCTGGCCGTATTCGACGACCTTTATATCCACATCAATTCCGATTTCCCCGAGCTGGGCATACAGCACTTCAGCTATATCAGGAAGTTCAGCTCTTTCTGGATAAGTCACAAGCTCGATTTCTAAGCTTTCTCCGTTTCTGGCCAAATATCCTTCTTCATCTGCTTCAAAACCTGCTTCTTCCAGTAATTCTTCTGCTTTTTCTAGATCATAATCATATCCTTCTATCTCTTCATTAGCCCAATCCGATACCAGGGGAAAAGGTCCAAGGGCAGCTTCATCAATTCCTGCCATAATATGTTCCACGATAGCTTCTCTATCTATGGCATGATTTATGCCCCTTCTTACATCCGGCTCATCAAAGGGCTCTCGGTCCATGTTAAAAGTCAAGGTCCTAGCTCTTAAGATGGGCTCTGTATGAATTTTTGCATTGTCATATCCTTCTATCTCTTGGACCTTATCGGCAGGCAAGATCTGAGCAATATCCAGTTCATTATTTCTAAACATCATTATCCGGGTTGAAGTTTCTGAGATCCCTTTATAAACCACTTCTTCTATATCCGGAACCGTACCCCAGTATTCTTCATTTTTAGTTATAGTTATCTGTTGTTCTTCCTCCCAGTCTTGAAATTTAAAAGGTCCCGCAGCAATTAGTTCTTGAAACTCCCCCTCTTCATCAAAAGCATTTTGAGATATAGGAGCCGTTTCACCTTTGGTAAGATAAGCTGGTAGGGGAGCAAAATACTCTTCAGTAACGATCTCTAGAGTGTAAGTATCTACGGAGCTTATCTCATCAACAGGTACATCTTCGAGTAGAGTCCCTTTATCTTTTAAGCGGTTAAGGGATTTTTCTACTGCTTGTGCATCCATATGAGACCCGTCATGAAAATCTACGTCCTCTCTTAGATCAAAGGTCCATACAAGCCCGTCTTCAGAAACCTCCCAGTCTTCTGCAAGCCCTGGAACTAGCTGGCTTTCATAATCCACCCCCACCAGGGTATCCAAAATACCTAGCCTCTGGCTCATAGTAGCATCGTATATTGGATCAAGCCTCTCAGGAAACCAGGGACCAGCAACCACAAGACGCCCTTGTTCTTTTCTATCTGTATGATCCTTTTTCCCTGACTCATCCCCATCATCATTCCCAGCACTTTCACCACAGCCTACAAAAACCATCAAAGCCATCATAAGTATAATAGCCGTCAGGATATATTTCTCATTTATTCTGATCCCTTTAAACACAAATAACACTCCCCAGTTATTTAGTAGCACTAACCACGAACAGAGGTGCATAGCCATACAAAACTTTTTGCCTATCATCATAAACTTGTTCTGATATGTCTTCCTCTACAACAACATCTTTAAAACCACATTCTAATAAAGCTTTTTCATCCCATTTTGGCCTTTTTTCATAAGTCAAGGGAAGGTTCTTGGCTATTTTAATACATTCCTCTTCTTGAGTTTTGCTTATTTCTCTTTCAAGATAGCCAAGCTCTCTTGCTTTTTTCTGAACTTGTTCATATTTTTTGAAAGCAAGCTCATCAGATAACCTTAAAAACCAGTTGGCATCAATAACTACTAACCTTCCACCCTGTTTAAGTACCCTGTACCATTCATTATAGGCTTTCTGGGGATTTACAAGGGTCCAAACTAAATTCCGACATATTATAAAGTCAAAAGTCTCCTCCCCAAAAGAAACTTCATGGCAATCACCATTAATAAATTTTGCCTTATATCCGGCTACATCTATATTTCTTTCTGCTTCTTTTAACATCTCATCCGAACAGTCCATACCTGTAACATCTAAACCTAGCTCTGATAAAATAATCGAAAAAAATCCAGGCCCCGTTCCAATGTCAAGGGCACTCAGATATCCTTCCTTCAAATACTTTGAAATCAAGTCGTTCCAGGCAGTTTTTTTAAAAGAATTCATATCTTCTTTAATCTTATCACTATAACTATTTGCCCTGTTCTCCCAGTAGCTTGTAATCCTTTCCTGAGTAATAGTATACTCACTCCCTTCAAGTGTAACACGATATTTTATTTAGGTAACACGATTTTATTTCATTTTATCCATTTTGTCAAACAAAAAAAAAGGCTAACTCTCTTGAGTATGCTATGCTTTATACACACTCAAAAAAGTTAGCTTCGTGTACCTTCCCTACCTAGATGTTTAGCTATTACTATTCTTTATTAAGGCCTACCTCATACTAGTTGTTCTTTATTATCCCATCATAAAAGTCTTTGATTCTTTTTGATATCTCACTACTAGGGTCGTATTCAATTATTGATTTCCCCTCTATTTGAGCTTTGATAACATTTTCATCATATGGCAAGGAGCCTAAATAATCTAGTCCTAACTCATAGACTCTCTTTTTTATAGTTTCCGTTTTTTCCGGGTTGATATCCCATTTATTAACTATAACTCCAGCTTGAATTCCAAAAAAACTGCAGAGTTCTAATATCCTTTCCAAATCATGTACCCCAGAAACTGTGGGTTCAGTTACTACCAGGGCATAACCAGCACCTGTAAGGGATGCAATCACAGGACAACCTGTACCAGGTGAACCGTCGATATAAACTTTATTTTCCTCAAATTTATTAGAAGAAAGTTTAGAAGCATTTTGGCGGGTAAGAGTAACCAGGCGTCCGGAATTTTCTTCGGCAATACCAAGGTTTGCGTGTGCCATGTAGCCATATTTCATAGCAGAAATATACCATTCTCCGTTTATGGCTTCTTCTAGTTGTACTGCCCCATCTTCACAAACCAGCTTGCACACTCCACAACCTTCACAATTAAATTCATCCACAGCATAGTTGACTGATTCGTCTCTATCCTCTTTGATTATACTTTCAAACCTACAGTTTTCAAAACATTTACCACACCCTGTACATTTATCCGGGTCAATCTTGGCCATATAGCCTCCGCTAAATAAACCCCTTTCCAAATCCTTTGGCTCTAAAATCAAATGTAAATCAGGGGCATCCACATCACAATCTGCCACAACACTCTCCCCTGCTAGGGCAGAAAAAGCTGCAACTATTGAGGTTTTTCCTGTTCCACCTTTACCACTTATTACTACAATTTCTTTACTTGTATCATCTTCATTCCCTTGTCTGGCTGGGTCTTTTTGTTCCCTTAAAAGACTTTCATTGGAATCATGGACAACATCAACATTGTCATTATCAATAACATTTTCATTTTCGTTTTCATTTGATTTATACTTCGGTTTCAAACTATCCCCAACAGGGCTTTTAGCGGGGGGTTTTTTAGTAGCTAGATCCATAAGCTTTTCGGCTAGATCTTTGAATACTTCTTTATATTGATTAAGTTCTTTCGCCACAAGCTGCCCTCTTGAATACAATTCTGCAACTTGCCTGTCGTCAGGTATCTCTCCAATAATATCAACACCTGCTTCACGACAATATTTTCTAACTCCAGGATCTTTAAATTTGCTTCTATTGATAATAACCACCGGTTCTATTCCAATAACACGGCACATTTCTACGGACAATTTCAGATCATGCAGACCAAATGGGGTCAAATCAGTAATTAGGGCACACACATCACTTCCACTGACCGATTCAACAGCTGAACAGGAAGTACCAGGGGGAGCATCGAGGATATTCAAATTTTCAGAAGCGTGCTTTTTAACCTCTTTAATGATAGTAGGAGTCATTCCTCCTTCACCATGCTTAAGCAGACCATAGTGAACCTTTATTTCTTTTGAGTTTCCGTTAATTAAAGAGCCTATTACCCGCTCCCTTTCTATAATTGCATCCTGGGGGCAAACAATGGAACAAGCTCCGCATACGTGGCAGAGTTCAGGAAAAAGCAGCCCCTTCCCATTAATCACTGCAATGGCATTATATGTACATACTTCTGAGCACTTTCCACACCCTTCACATCTATCTAAATGAATCTCCAAAGGAGAATTAATCTTGACCTTTTCTTCTTCCTTGGAATCTAAAGGTAAAAAGAGATGGCCGTTTGGCTCTTCCACATCACAGTCTAAATAGGTCACTTCCTGGTTCAATTCCTGATTTATGATATAACTCAAGTTTGTAGCTATTAATGTTTTACCTGTACCACCTTTTCCACTCGCTATAGTTATTTTCATACATACCCTCCTATAACCACAATACGATCCTTATCATTCCGCTGCTTCAATGATTTTTGACGCCGGTCAGTTTATTACCGGCGCCAAAACCTTGCTTATTTAATCTTCTTTTTCTTCTTTCTCATTTTCATCTTCTAGCTCCTGTATCCGCTTATTTACTTCCTCTAGATGCTGCTTCAAATACTCAGCCTGGTTTTTCAAGATTTCTCTTTCTTGCTCTGGATCATATCCTTTCTCAGGATCATATCCTTGTGTCTTCTGGACCTGTTCTTGCGAATAACTAGCCGGGCCATAACCAAATCTAACCCAACCAGGTACTCCTGTAGCATGGTACATGTTTCTATAACCACGTTTCCAACCTTGGGCTCTACCTCCCCTTACCCGGGGATTAGCAAAACCTGGAGTTCCAAATCCAGCACAATATCCTGCACCTCTTCCTGCCATAGCACCTGCATTCCTTGGTCCAGTCTTATCTCCTCTCGGCATAATACCCCTCCTT
>CAZCIZ010000048.1:0-20572 GCA_964498995.1 uncultured Clostridia bacterium
TCCCCATGTTTTGACTTTCAGACCACAACTAGTAATGAAAATAACTGATTTATTTTACCGCAGCAGTATATGGAGATATGCTTTAAGTTTTTATTATTAATACATTACATCTCTAGGCAGGGAAGGTACACGAAGTTTAATAAGTAAACTTTTAAGATCTTTGCTTAAATTGCTTGCTAAATACCATAAGCGAACTTTTGATTTGGACGATTTTGCAAATCCTTGTGAGCGTTGGTATTTAGCAAGCAATGTATCAAAAATATTCAAGTATTTACGATTAAAATTCGTGTACCTGATCCGTAGATGTATCAATAAAAACTTTTAAATATCGGAATATACTGCTGCGGTAAAATTAAAGCTTATTTTCGTACTATGAAAGTGATATTGATTGCCAAGGAGAAATTTTATGCCTGCTGTAGCTGGAAATATTGATGTTAATCTTGAATTGATTCATTATACATATATGTTTGTAATTTTTGTTGTATTTTTGTTTTTGATTACTGGAAGACAAATTACTTCTGTGACGCTAAGTGGTACTTTTTTTATAGGTTTTATTTATTATCAAAACTCTGTAATTGGCGGTCTTCAGACAGTTTTTTTATCCATGGTGGTTGCAGGTAAAGAACTTTTTGAAATTATAATGCTTATTACCGTAATGGTAGCGCTATTAGAAGCTTTGAAAGCAGTTAGAGCTGATAATTATATGGTGGCCCCATTTAAAATCCTATTTATCAACCCTACTATTTCCTTTTGGGTTTTAGGGATGATAATGTATGTTATGTCTTTGGTTTTTTGGCCAACCCCAGCTACTGCCCTGGTAGCTTCCGTCCTTGCTCCTGCTGCAATCAAATCAGGTTTGTCTCCCCTAGCTTGTGCTGTTAGCATTAACTTACTAGGACATGGTATGGCTCTTAGCGGTGATATAATCTTACAGGCCACATCCGGGTTGAGTGAAAAGGCTGCCGGTCTGGAAAAAGGGAGTATAAGCCATGAAGCGATGATCTTGTCTATTGTAACAGGTATAATTGCCGTGACTTTGTCATTTTTAAGGCTGAAAAGTAGATCTGAATTTTTGAAGGATGAACTGGATGATGGTGAAATAATAGGAATAATTAAAAAAACAGAAGGCCGGGGAGAAGATAAGGGCAAAGCTTTAGCTGTTATAGTTATATTGGTGTTTTCAATTGTAGTGTACTTTTTGTACAGATACGAACTTAAAGGTGATGAAGCTTCTTCTTTTATGGGAGGGGTATCTGTTTTTCTGATGCTACTTGCAACTTTGTTTGAGAATAAAAAAGATTGGATGAAGCTTGCCGTAGAGCATTTAAAATCAGGGTTTTCTTTTGCCATGAAGATTTTTGGCCCGGTTATCCCAATAGCTGGGTTTTTCTTTTTGGGATCTGATAAGAGTGAATTTATCTTAGGAGATTCAGTTTCTCCCCTGCTTTTAGATCTAGCCTGGTATTATATGGATTGGGTCCCAGCCACTCCAATTTTTTTGGCTTCGGGAAACCTTCTGATTGGAATTATTTCAGGCCTTGATGGTTCGGGGTTTTCAGGTTTATCTATGACAGGGACACTTGCAGCCGCCCTTACCATTGAAGGCAATTATTCCGTAGAACCCTTAATAGCAATAGGTCAAATGGGATCAGTTTGGTGCGGTGGTGGCACCATAATTTCTTGGTCTTTTGGCTTACTGACAACAGCAGGACTATTGAATGTAGATCCGGTCAAACTGGCAAAGATAAATTTTATACCTGTAATTTTGGGATTGATTGTTTCTACATTAGTCAGTATAATTTTGATGTTGACTTAAATATAAATACTCGTGATAAAATTATATTAACTTCCCATGTTTTGGGTTTTCACACCACAACCAGTAATGAAAATAACTGATTTATTTTACCGCAGCAGTATATGGAGATAAGTTTTAAGTTTTTAAACCTTTTTTGTATTGCCAGCCAAGGTACATGAAGTTTAATAAGTGAACTTTTTAGGTTTTTTCTTATAATTGTTTGCTAAATATCATAAGCGAACTTTTGATTTGGACGGTTTTGCAAATCTTTGTGAGCGTTGGTATTTAGCAAGCAATCTATCAATAAAACACTAGTATTTACGATTAAACTTCGTTTACCTAATTCGTAGATGTATCAATAAAAACTTTTAAATATCGGAATATACTACTGCGGTAAAATTAAAGTTTATTTTCTTACTAATATATGTGAGGGAGGTAAGTTTTTTATGAATATCGGATTGATAGGAATTGGAAGGCTTGGAACTCAAATAGCAAAGTCATTTTTAATGCATGGAAACAGGGTTAAGGCCTTTCATCATGATCAAGAAAAGCTCGAAATGTTTTGCAGTGACATTAATGATTTTGGGGATATAGAACCCATTTATAAGATAGATGAGTTTAAGGATAAAGTCACATTGATAGTATTGGCTCTCCCACCTGATGTGACCCCTGAAATAAGTAGAAGACTGAATAAGTTAATATCAAGAGGGCAGTGGGTAGTCAATACAGCAACGGATGTTTATCTGACTGAACTTTATTCGGAGCTTGGCAGAGAAAAACTAGTGGCTGCTAAAATAATTGGGAATGCTTCTGAAATCGAGAAAGGCGAGAATCCCGGGGTTGTAGTTGATGGCAGGAATGAGGAATTGGTAAGGAGAACAAAAGAGCTTTTTTCTCAACTTGGATATACAATAGAAGGTAATGAGAGTATGGTGTCTAAAGTAAATAAAATAGGTGCCATTGAAGCTATCAGAACTGTTTTAAGAATTGAGAAAAAAATGGATGAGAATAATATAGAACTTGATGATGAGATGTGCAATGCTTTGTTGTGTAATGTGGTGGCTGGAACTATCAAAACTTATTCCCAGGGAAATATAGGTCCTTTTTTGGAAAAGTTGATAACACAGCTTAAAAAAGAAACTTTAAAGTAACATCTCCTCTAGCCATTTATTTAGAAAGGTATGATCAAAAATGACCATGAGACTACAAAAATACCTTGCCCATGCTGGGGTGGCTTCTAGGAGAAAGGCTGAAGATATGATAATCTCTGGAAGGGTCAGGGTTAATGATGAGATTACTACTCAATTGGGCACAAAAGTAGATCCACATAAAGATGAGATATTAGTAGACTCAAGAAAAGTGATAATTGAAAAAAAAGCTTATTATATTTTAAATAAACCCAAGGGATATGTAACTACTGTTAAGGACGAGAGAGACAGACCTACTGTGTTGGATTTGATTGCTACAGATGAGAGGGTATATCCCGTCGGAAGGCTAGACCTTGATTCTCGTGGTTTGTTGCTCATGACAAACCATGGAGAGCTTGCATACAGGTTGACTCATCCAAGTTTCAAGGTATCTAAAACCTATAAAGTTCAAGTAAAAGGTAAAATCCCCGGCGAGATTATAGACTTACTATCCAAAGGGGTTAAACTAGAAGATGGTTTTTCTAAACCGGTAAAAATCAAAAGGCTCACCACCCGTCAAGATAAGACTTTAATAGAGATAACATTAAATGAAGGCCGGAAACGTCAAATCAGGCGTATGCTAGAACAAGTTGGGTATACAGTCCTTGATCTTGTCAGGGTAAGGCTTGGGAACTTAAACCTGAATGATTTACCTGAAGGAGCTAGTAGGAAATTGCAAAAACAGGAGTTGATTAAGCTAAAAAACTTGGTAAAATTAAATTATGATTGAAATTATATTATTAGCTCCTGTTTCCAATCCACGAATTTGTATAGATTAAGTTGGAAATAATGTTATGTGAATCTATTAAATAACAATTGGACGGTGAATTAAATGATAGATGAAAAAAGAGAGGAAGACAAGGTCTTAAGATGTAAAATAAGGTTGGATTTTTTGGGATTACCCAAGCCCGCTAAGTTTTTTATAGGTGGAAAAGATAATATTGAAGTTGCGGAAGAAAATAGAGAAAAGCAAATCATGATATGGGAAAATGTACCGATGCAGGGTTTGGAAATAGAACATGTAGAACAAAAAGAACCTTACACCATTTTTGAGGAGACATATAATGAAGAAGCAGCTTATGCACCCGTGGAAATAATAGTTTCAGCTGTATCATGTGAAGCTATCTTACCCCTGATTATCAGGCCTGAACTGAGAATAATTGAGGTTTTTGAACCAGAAACCGCCAATTTTACAAAAATTGGTTTAGAAAGATTTCTGATCAAGATAAATGAAGAACTTCAAAAGCAAGTAGAAAAACTTAGAAAACAGATGGAAGCTTGACTGGTTTTATGTTAGTATTTATCATACCTGCACAATATAAGCAACTTGTCTTTGGAGGTGGTCTGAAGTAATGAATGGAAAAGTGTGTGCAGTCAGAGGAGCTACTACTGCTGAAAATACCCCTGAAGGTATAAAGGAAAGCACGAAAGAACTTCTGTTAGAGATATGTAAGCAAAATAACATAGATACTGACGATCAGTTAATAAGTGTTTTTTTTACTTCAACAAGTGACCTGACTGCAGAATTTCCAGCTAAGGCAGCAAGGTTTTTAGGGTGGACAAGGGTGCCTCTTCTATGTGCCAGGGAACTTGAAATAGAAGGTTCACTACCGTCTTGTATTAGGGTTTTAATTCACTTTTATTCCCTGGAACATAGTTATGAAATTAAACATGTCTATTTAAAAGAAGCAAGAAATTTAAGGCCTGATCTTGAATATTCAGGATAAATTTGTTCTTATAGAAGGATAAAAGATATTAGACGTCGAAGAATCAAAATAATAAATTTATAGACTATTTAACAATAGACTATTTACAACCTAGTAAACTGCTAAAAAGGAAGGACGATTTCATGATATCAAAGGGTTTTATAGTTGCAATAGATGGACCTGCAGGTGCTGGCAAGAGTACAGTAGCTAAGATGTCTGCTAAAAAACTGAGGTTTGAGTATTTGGATACGGGGGCAATGTACAGGGCTTTTGCTTGGTTTGCATTAAAACAGGAGATAGATCTAGAAAAAAGTGAAAACTTGCAAAGCCTAATCAGTGAGTTTGAAATCGATCTTAGACCAGATCCTGAAGGTAACAACAAGATATTTTTTGGCGACCAGGATATAACTGAAGAAGTTCGCCGGCCTGTGGTATCTCAGGCCGTTTCTTATGTTGCCGATGACATTGACATCAGGTATTATCTGGTGAAAAAGCAGAGAGAGCTAGCCCGGGGGAAAAATTGTGTTCTAGAAGGAAGGGATATAGGGACTCATGTATTCCCTGATGCTGATATCAAATTTTATCTGACTGCTTCTTTGGAGGAGAGATCATTACGTAGGAAGAAAGATTTTAAAGAAAAGGGTTATGATTTCAGTTATGAAGAGTTGAAAAAAACTTTGGAAGAAAGGGATTACAAAGACAAAGCCAGGGAAGTTGGAGCTTTGAAAAGAGCAGAAGATGCTATATTGGTTGATTCAACAGAAATGAGCCAAGAAGAAGTGATTGATAAAATTGTGAATGAAGTCCTTGCTAAATATAAAGTTAAAATGCAGGGTGAGTAAAATGGATTTATTTTATAGGAGTGTACAGTTTATCCTTAGAATCTTTCTGAGGTTATTATTTAGAATAGAAGTATCAGGAAAAAAACACCTTCCTGTAAAGGGACCTGCAATATTGTGTTCCAATCATACAAGTTTTTTTGATCCAGTTGTCCTTGGATGCGTAGTAAATCCCAGGGTTTCTTTTATGGCCAAGGAGGAACTTTTTAAAATTCCCATTTTTAGCGCTATAATCAGAAACCTTGGTGCTGTGCCTGTTAAAAGGGGACAAGCTGACAGGAAAGTAATAAAAGATGCTTTGAAAAGACTCTCACAAGGAGGAGTTTTTGGACTTTTTCCAGAAGGAACTAGGAATAAAGAAAAAAGAAAGGATTTAAAGCCGTTAAAAGGAGTTGGATTTATTGCTGCCCAGAGTAAAGCTACTGTAGTCCCCGTTACCATAAAAGGAGACTATAAGCCCTTTAAAAAGGTTATGGTTATAGCTCACAAACCCATGGTATATCATAAAGAAAAATATAAAAATAAATACGAAGATCCCATTCAAGGCTTTACAGAAGAGGTGATGGCTTCAATTTACAAAGATCTATAGACAAGAGGCTACTGAAACTGAAAGAAATCAGCAGCTTTCAATACTGGTTGATCCGAGTAGTCATTGATAGCTGCTAGATTAATCAAATGATCTTGAGGTGATTGTTTTGGAGGTGATTATTGCTGAAAATGCTGGTTTTTGTCAAGGGGTGAAAAAAGCCCTAGAAAAAACTTTAAATGAGTTAGAAAAAGATGTAGAAGTAGTCACATATGGTCCTTTGGTACATAACCGTCAAGTAGTCGACTTCCTTGAAAACAAAGGTGTAAAGGCTATAGAGGATATTTCTGAAATCAATCCTGGCAGCAAATTGATTATCAGAAGCCACGGTGTAGGTCCTGATGTATTCAAAAATGCTGAAAATAAGGGCTTAAAAGTTGTAGATTCAACTTGTCCTTTTGTTAAAAAAGTACAAAGACGGGCTAATGAACTTTTAAATCAGGGATATAGATTATTTATAGTTGGTGATCTATATCATCCAGAAGTAAGGGCAATAAATGAATGGGCTTACAATACAGGAGTTATCATAAGTCATAAAGAAATGGCAAAATGGGTTAAAGTAAGTAATAAGTCTGCAGTTGTAAGTCAAACAACTTTTCGAAAATCTAATTTTTATGAAATCATTGAAATACTGAAAGGGAAAAATCCAGATCTTATGATACACGAGACCATTTGTGATGCTACTTCAGTACGACAGAACAAAACCATGGACCTAGCTCTAAATGTTGATATAATGATTGTGATAGGCGGCTATAATAGCTCTAATACCCAAAAACTTAAGGAACTTTCACAAAAAGTAGGTGTAAAAACCTACCACATTGAGAGCGCTTTTGATTTAAACTATGAATGGATAAAAAATTGTAATAAAATTGGTGTTACAGCAGGAGCTTCGACACCTGAGTGGATTATAAAGGAGGTTGTGGAGAAAATGAATGAGTTTCAAAAGGAAGAGTACAAAGATAGGCCAGAGAATAATGGCTTTGAAAAAGAGCAGGTAGTAAAGGGAGACGTTGTCAAAATTTATGACACTAAAGCATTTGTCGATATCGGTCACAAAACTGAGGCTATTCTCCCTCATTCAGAAGTTTATACTAAGCCCGGAGAGAGCTTGGGTGATGTATTAGAGGAAGGTCAAGAAATAGAAGCAAAAGTTTTGAGGGTAGAAACATCGGAAGAAGAGGAAAATACCATTGTTATTTCAAAAAAATTAGCCGAAAAAGACAAAATCTGGGAATGGCTGCAAGATGTTTACGAAAATGGGGATATTATTGAAGCTGGTGTGGTTGAGGAAGTAAAAGGAGGCTTGATCGTTTACCTAGAAGGAATAAAAGGATTTATACCTGCTTCTCTGGTAGAAAGGTTCTTTGTACCTGATTTGAGCCAATATATTGGGTCAAATTTAAGGTTGAAGGTGATCGAACTTGATAGGTCAAGAAATAAGGTGCTCTTGAGTCAAAAAGATGTTTTAGAAGAAGAATATGAACAAAAGAAACAAGAAGTTCTTGAGAACGTGGAAATAGGGTCTGTCATCGAAGGAGAAGTAAAAAGGGTGACTGATTTTGGAGCTTTTATCGACATAGGAGGTATAGATGGGCTTTGTCATATTTCAGAGGTATCCTTTGATCGGGTAGAACATCCTTCTGATGTTTTGCAGGTGGGGGATAAAGCTAGTGTTAAAGTGCTAAATGTAGATGTGGACACAGGTAAGGTAGCCTTGAGTATAAAAAGGGCATTACCAGATCCATGGGAATCAGTTTCGGAAAAGTTTTCTAAAGGGGATATCGTTGAAGGCAAAGTAACCAGGACAGTGAATTTTGGCGCTTTTGTTGAGCTTATTCCTGGAGTAGAAGGGCTGGTTCATATATCACAGCTTGCAGATTATCACGTAGAAAAAACTGAGGATGTTGTAGAAGAAGGTGATAACGTAAAAGCAAAGATTTTAGACATAAATTCTGAAAGTAAGAGAATTAGCTTAAGTATTAAAGAAGCCTCAGAGAATAAAGAAAAGGTTAAAGAAAAGAAAAGCCAAGAGAAAAAGGTCAAGATAGATGATGAAGTCTCAGACTCTGATGAAGACGATGGTAATGTTAAATTAGGAGAAGTATTTGGAAATGTATTAAAAGAATTTAAAGAAAGTGATGATATTAAATAATTGCAGGACATGAAGTGAGGTTAATATGGGGCGAAAAGAGAGAAAGTTAGAACACATTAAACTGGCACTTCAATCAAAGGATAATAAAGGTATCTTTAAAGACGTTCAGGTCCTAGGAAGAGCCCTGCCAGAATTGAATTTAGATGATATTTCCATCTATACAAGTATTGCAGGAATAAAACAGGAAGTGCCCATAATTTTCAATGCCATAACAGGAGGCAGTAGAAATAGCTATTGGATTAATCAAAATTTGGCTTCAGTTGCTAAAGACCTTGGTATTCCTATGGCAGTTGGCAGTCAAAAGGCTGCTATAGAAGACCCTGATGTGAACTATACCTTTAAAGTTGTTAGGGATGTAAACCCCGATGGAGTTATCTATGCCAACCTGGGTGCCTATGCCACTCCAGAGATGGCTGCTGAGGCTGTCAAAATGATTGATGCCCAAGGTTTACAAATTCATTTGAATGTTGCCCAGGAACTTATTATGCCTGAAGGAGATAGAAACTTCTCCGGGTACCTTGAAAATATTTCAAGGATCGTTGATAAGGTGTCGGTCCCGGTGATCGTCAAAGAAGTTGGCCAAGGGATTGCATTTAAAGAAGGAAAAACTCTCTTTGATGCTGGAGTGGATGTACTAGATACCGGAGGTTATGGCGGGACTAATTTTATAGAGATTGAAAATAAAAGAAAAGTTCGGGAAAACAACGAGGAAGAATTAAATTTAAAATTAGATCTTGAAGAATGGGGGCTTCCTACGGAAAGGTCTTTGTTGGAACTCCTCTCAATTGGTACAAAAGAACTAAACAAAGATGTAATAGCATCTGGGGGTATATCTTCGCCCATAGATGTATATAAAGCCCTGGTTTTGGGTGCAAACTCTGTAGCAGTAGCTGGATTTCCTTTGAGAATACTCATGAGGGAAGGTAGGGATTCTCTCCTCCGGGTAATGAGACATTGGATAGAACAGCTGAAGTACTTGTATTTGTTGTCCGGAGCTAAAGATACTGAGGAGCTTACTGAAGTCCCGGTAGTGATAATGGGAGAGCTTAATGAATATGCGAAAGCAAGAAACATAGATATAGAATCCTTTGCAAGACGAGGGCAAGGAACGCGCTAATAGGCGCGTTTTTATATGTGTTATATTTGTACGAGATTCCATGTTAGAGAAAATGGAATCTTTTTTTTATTTCTTGTTGGTATAATGTCACCTGAATTGATGCAGTATATAAATGAATAATTAACACGAAAAAATATTCTATTCAAATTTGAGGTGATTATATAATGCCTACAGGAATGTTGGTCTTACTAGTTGTATCTGCTTTGATATTTTTTGGAGTTTTACAAAGGGTTTTAGATCGGATGGGTCTTACTGATACTACTGCATTGATTTTTATTGCAGCGATTTTGATTGGCAGTTATCTTCCTGATATTCCCCTTGGCGATAACTTTGCAGTAAATTTAGGTGGGGCTGTAATACCTATAATTCTAGTTATTTATCTGATTTTTCGTGCCAATACAAGAAAAGAGCGCTATAGGGCAGTAATAGCATCCATTGTTACAGCAATTTTGATGGTTGGAATCATGAGGTTAATCCCTTTAGAGCCTACTTATGGTGGAATTATTGACCCCACCTTGCTTTTAGGTCTGACAGCTGGAATAATTGGATACTTAGCCGGTAGATCTAGACGAAGTGCGTTTATAGCAGGGATAATGGGTATAGTTTTGAGCGATATCTATACACGATTGGAAGTTTTTATTCAGGGAGTAAGAGGTATTACAGTTATCGGTGGTGCGGGGATATTTGATGCCGTTATTCTTTCAGGAGTTGTTGCAGTTTTATTAGCTGAAGGTATTGGTGAAGTTAGAGAGAGGATAAGGGGAGGCCCTGAAGAAAATCGACCTTTGTCCCTTAAAAAAAATCTAAGTCAACCTGAATTTAGTAAAGAACTATATATATCGGAAAATAGCAAGATTAATTTGAACAAATTGAACAAAGATGTGACTAAACCAACCTCAAATGATGAAGAAACTTCATTAGAAAACAATGTAGAAGAGGAGGACACTGACAATGACAAAGATCAAAGCTGAGACGCTTTTTCTAGCTGTAATTGTAGTAATAATTTCTCTAATCATTAACCCAAACATTGTCGCTCTGAATTGGCATTATCAATCTACTGCGTTAGCTAAGGAATCATATAAAGAACTTGAAAGCTCTCATGAAGAATTATATGAAATGGATGAGGGTTATTTTAACCTGGTTGATGAAGAGGGTAATGTACTCCTTAAGACGGGTAGAATATTAAGTGTTGGAAATAAGTTTCTAAATGAAGACAATGAACTGTATAAGGTTGTTGAGGTGGTCGAAAATGAAGCTAGAGCTGAGTTCGTTGAAGAAGTAGATTTGGGAGATTCCTTGGAAAAAGAAAATAAAGAGACGCAAAAAAGAAGTGTTGTTGCAGAAGCAGAGCAGGGACTACAAAATACAATTGGTATCTATCACTCCCATGGTGCAGAAAGTTATGAACCTAGTGATGGGTCCGAAAGCATTGACGAAGGGGGAGGTATCCTTCAGGTAGGAAAAACCCTTAAAGACAGCTTAGAAAATCATAATATAAATGCAATATGGAATAAAAGAACCCACGTTCCCCATGATGCGGGTGCTTATGCCAGGTCTAGAAGGACTGTGGAAGAACTGTTAAAGCATAACCCCGATGCCTTGATAGATGTTCACCGGGATGCAGCCCCAAGAGAAGAATACAAAGTAGATATGGGTTTTGATGAAATTGTTCAGATCCTCCTTGTAGTGGGTCAGCAGCAGCCAAACTTTGAAGAAAATAAAAATTTTGCTGAGAGCTTAAAAGCAGTGGGAGATGAAAAATACAGCGGCTTGATTAAAGGGGTACTATATGCAGATGGCAGCTACAATCAAGACCTACATCCTCGTAACCTTTTGATTGAAGTCGGAGGTCATGAAAATACCCGGGAAAGTGCTGAGAGTTCCGTTAATTTGTTCGGCAGAGTTTTGAATACTCGTTTATATGAAGATGGAGGCGAGGCAGGGCCCATAGTAGATCAAGAAGGAGGAGTTGCAGGAAGAGCAGCTCGTGGTGTCATATGGGTAATTGGTTTAACAGCCATTATAATCACCCTGTATCTGGCTGTAAATTATAAAAGTCTGGATGAAATTAAGTTAAAAGTTAAAGAATTTATTACCAAGGAGTTTTCTAAAAAATAATCTATTTAAACCGGGCAGGTTCTATTCATGAATATGGAAATTATGGCGATGATTTCAGGAATAGCTGTAGGAACCGTAGTAAGAAGCATTATGTTACGTTCTGATTATAGAATTTATCCTTCGTACCCCCACGGTATTATAACCCACCTGTCTTTGGGGTTTATCGCTTCATTTTTGGGAGCAGTAGCAATTCCAGCTGTAGCCAGCGAAGAATATACGGCTGCTACCTTTTTGGCTCTTGCAGCTCAGCAGTTTAGAGAGATAAGAAATATGGAACGAGAAACGCTCCAAAACATGGAAGACTCTGAAATGGTGCCCCGAGGAAGAGAATATATAGAAGCAATAGCGAGGATTTTTGAAGCGAGAAATTACTTGGCCATTTTAGTGGCACTATTTACAAGCGGAGTGGTTTATTTTACTGAAAACCTACTAGTAGGTGTTATAGGGCTCTTTTTCATAATTCCTGCCAACAAATATTTTATGAGAGGTAAAAAGATAGGTGACATAGCAGAAATAAAAGAAGGAAAGGTAGATTTCGTTGGCTCGGACCTATATGTTGATGATATTTTTCTCATGAATATTGGGCATCCAGAACATATTGAAACTTTTAAAAGACAAGGCCTGGGTATCATCATAGTGCCTAAAAATGATAATTCCAGAGCAACTTTGACAAATCGGGGGCAAAGGCTTGCTATCTCCCATGATGTAGCTAACATGCTAGGCATATATAAAGATGTAGATACACCCCAGTATATGCCATTAATAAGAAGAGATTTAAAGACAGGTCATCTAGGGATGGTGATCATTCCGGTAGAAAAAAATATCCAGAGTCTAATCCAAGCAATTAAATATGTACCTGTGTTAGAGAGTTCAATCAAAAAACCTATTAGCTCTAGGCCGGGGAAAAATGCAGAGAAAAGTAAGTACTAGAAAATGACTTGAAGGGAAACTTTTATATGCAAGAATTTGAATCTCCTGAATTAAAGGCGGCTGTAACCTTTGAACCGGAAAAGGTTGATGGTGCAATACCGATTTTCTTAGCAGATAATAATATTGAAGCTGAGCAAATAGCAGAGGAACTAGGTAAAATATTACAAGGAATAGTTCATAAGCTTGATAATGGTGTGTATGTAATAGTTAAACATTAGTAAGAAAATAAACTTTAATTTTATTGCTGCAGTATATTCCGATACTAAAAAGTTTTTATTAATACATCTAAGAATCGTCGCCAGGAAAGGTAATGCTTCCAAATTAAAGGCACATCCTGTGCCAATTTGCTAAAAACATCCTGTTTTTAGGCATTACCTTTCCTGGCTCCTCTTCAAGATGTATTAATAATAAAAACTTAAAACATATCTCCATATACTGCAGCAGTGAAATAAATCAGTTATTTTCATTACTAGTTGTGGTGTGAAAACCCAAAACATGGGGAATTAGTAAGAAAATAAAGGGCTCAAGAAGTAATTTTGATATGAAAGGGTATAACTATGAAAGTTATTTATCATTGTTATGGGGGAACTCATACATCTATAGTAGCTGCACATATTCACCTGAAAAAGTTAAATTCCAACCAGGTTCCAAGTGTTAGTGAGATGTACGAGCTAGCTTATTTTGATAATCTTTCATATAAAGATTTTGGCAAGCTCCATTTTATCGGTTTCGATGAAAAATTTAATGAGATCTATTCATGTGGTTTTAAGCACAGTGCATATATTGCTAAAAATGCCATCAAAGATATCCTCAAGATTTATAATCTGAATTATAAAGATCTGTATTTTGTAAGTACTCTGAAATTGATTAATTTGAATATACGTTTAGGGGGATTTTTAAGTCGCAAGCTGGGTTTGGTACGCTTGGGACGTCCCCTGGCAATAAAAGGGGTTAGGTCAGATTACTTTAAAATATCCGCCTTTGTTGAAAAAGTTAAGGATGATCTTGAAAGAGATCATCAAAAGGAAAAGGTTTGATGTAAAGGTTTGATGTATCTTGACGATTGTTATACGATGTAGGATAATCAAACTAGCTGTTTAGGTAGGGAGAGTGGATTTTGAATGAATAATGGACATATAATTAACAAAGTATTTCCAGAAAGCATTGCCCAAGAAATGGGAATAGTTCCAGGAGACAAATTGGTTAAGATAAATGATAATTATATACAGGATCTGTTGGATTATTATTACATGGTAAATGACGAATATTTGGAAATAATGATATATAAGCAAGATGGAGCTAATGCTTGGATTCTAGAAATTGAAAAGGATTATGATGAACTTTTGGGGATTGAATTTGAACAGCCTGTTATGGCTGATATTAAAAGGTGCGAAAATAACTGTATTTTTTGTTTTGTCAATCAAATGCCAGGAGGTTTAAGGGATAGCCTGTACGTTAAAGATGATGACTATAGGTTGAGTTTTTTGTCAGGGAACTATATCACCTTGACAAACCTTGGTGAAAAAGAGTTGGATAGGATAAAAAGATACCGAATTTCTCCTCTTTATATCTCCATTCATACCACTAGGCCGCAATTGAGGAAGAAAATGATGAACAATAAGAAGGCAGGTCTGATAATGGACCAGCTAGAAATCTTGAAACAAGCTGGAATAGAATTGTATGGGCAAATAGTTCTTTGTCCTGGATATAATGATGGAGAAGAACTTGACAAAACCTTGGAAGACCTGTATTTGCTTTGGCCTGAATTTAAGAATGTAGCCGTTGTACCTGTTGGACTAACGGGGTATAGGGATTTCTTGCCTGAAATAAGACCTACTGATAAGGAAAAAGCAAAAGATATAATAAATAAGGTCCATTCTTATCAGGAAAGGTTTATGAGTGACCTTGGGAGCAGGTTTGTGTTTTTGGCAGATGAGTTTTATCTTTTGGCTGAAGAGGAACTGCCCCTAGTAGAAGAGTATGAAGACTTTACCCAATTAGAGAATGGAGTCGGTTTACTTAGGAAGTTCGAGTATGAAACAAATTTAGGAATTGAAGAAATTAAACAGGAATATGATCATCTGGGTATTCAAGGTAAGCAAAAAGAAAATGATTTTAATATAAGCGTAGTTACCGGTACTGCCTCTAAGGAATTGATAAAGAAAACTTTAACTAAAATAACTGATTATTTAGACCTATCAAATCCTATTAAAATTTTTGAAGTTGGGAATGGATATTTTGGAGGCCAGGTAACGGTTACGGGCTTGATTACAGGACAAGACATATTAAATGAATTATACGGTAAGAATATTGGTGATTATTTATTGATTCCTGAAATCATGTTGAAAGATCAAGAAGACTTGTTCTTGGATGGCCTAAAGCTTGAAGACCTTGAAACTTCATTAAACGTTAAGGTGATAAAAACTCCGGTACATGGAGGAGAGTTTGTAAAACTTTTGAGGGATTTGCTAAACCTAGGAATAGAGATGGACAAGGGGTGGTTAAACTGAAACCGGTAGTTGCTTTAGTGGGACGTCCTAATGTGGGGAAATCGGCAATATTTAATCGATTGGTAGGAGATCGAGTAGCAGTAGTAGAAGATACGCCGGGAGTGACCCGGGATAGAATATACGGTGAGGTAGAATGGGCAGGGGTAGAATTTGTCCTTATAGATACTGGTGGTATTGTGGATAGGGTTGATGATGATATTATAGGGCAAGTAAAATCCCAAGCCGTATTTGCCATTGATGAGGCTGATGTAATAATATTGACTTTAGATGGTCAGTCGGGGATTAGTGAGGAGGATAAAGATGTAGCTAATATATTAAGGGCTGCCAATAAGCCAGTGATTATGGCTGTAAATAAAAGTGAAAGTGAAAAAAAAGCTGACCATTATGAATTTTATCCACTAGGATTTGGTGATCCCATACCTGTTTCGGCATTGCATGGAACTAACATGGGTGATTTGTTGGATCAAGTTATCGATAGTTTTTCAGAAAGAAATGATATTGCAGATGACATGGAAGATGCTATAAAAATTTCTGTGGTTGGGAAACCAAATGTAGGCAAATCATCCCTTGTTAACGCTGTCTTGCAAGAGAATAGAATTGTGGTGAATGATGAACCTGGGACTACTAGGGACGCTGTGGATACAGTGATCTGGCATGGTCAGGAAAAATATGTTTTTACCGATACTGCTGGATTGCGCAAAAAGAGCAAAGTCAAGGCTGGAATAGAAAAATACAGTACATTAAGAAGCATTAAAGCTATTGAAAGAAGTGAAATATCTATATTGGTAATTGATGCTTTGGAAGGTGTGACAGAACAGGATAAGAAAATCGCTGATCTAGTGACTGATAGGGGCAACGCCTTGATAATAGCAATAAACAAATGGGATTTAGTCGATAAAGAGGATAGATCAGGCGATAAATTCTTAAAATATGTCAAATATGAATTGTCTTTTGTTGATTTTGCTCCTATATTATTTATTTCGGCAGTAACCGGCAAAAACCTGAACAAATTATTCGGATTAATAGGAAAAGTAGCTCTAGAACATTGCAAAAGAATTCCCACACCTGATCTGAACAAAGTTATAGATCACGGCACTTTAACTTATCCGCCACCCTCAGAAAAGGGGAGAAGACTAAAAATATATTATGCTACTCAGACCAAGGTTAAACCTCCAACTTTTTTGCTGTTTGTAAATGATAAAAACTTGCTTAAACAAACTTATAAAAAATACTTGATAGGTAGATTGAGGGAAGCTTATGATTTTGAAGGAACTCCTGTGCATTTGAAAGTAAAACCAAAGGAAAAATAAAATTACTTGAATTAATGAAGGGGGGAGGATTTAGTGGAGTTTAATTATTTTGCCCTACTATATTTTGTTTTTGCTTATCTGCTGGGCTCTGTACCGGCTGGTTATATTATGGGTTGGATTAAAGGTGTCGATATCATTAACCAGGGAAGCGGCAATGCAGGTGCTACCAATGTATTAAGGGTCATGGGTAAAAAAGAGGCAGCTTTGACCTTGTTATTTGATGGTGTTAAGGGATTTTTGGTGATCTACTTGGCTGAATTACTGGAATTTTCCCCTGTATTTGTGATTTTGAGCGGAGTTTTGGTCATTCTTGGTCATAACTGGCCAGTATTTTTTGGTTTTAAAGGAGGAAGGGGAATAGCAACAAGCCTGGGAATTTTAGTAGGTTTATCCTGGCAGGTAATTCTTGTAATGTTGATTCCCGGGTTAATCGTTATAGCTATTTCCAGATACGTTTCCCTGGGATCAATTACTGGGGCCTTAATGTTACCTTTCGTGATGTATTTTTTTGATTTGCCATATCTTTATATAATTTTTGGAATAATAATGAGTTTAATGAGTTTAATCAGGCATAAGTCAAATATTAAAAGGCTTATTGAGGGGACGGAAAATAAAATAGGACAGAAGGGGTGATTTTTTGGATCTGGAAAAGATATCAGTTATCGGGGCAGGCAGCTGGGGGACGGCTTTATCTTCTCTATTAGCTGAAAAGGGACACGAGGTCTGGCTTTGGACGAGGCGGGAGAGCCTTAGGGATAAGTTGTTAGAAAATAGGGAAAATAAGGAGTACTTGCCTGGGGTTACCTTACCGAGCAGTTTACATATAACCAGTGACTTAGAACAAGCTGTTACCAGGACTGATATTTTGTTAATTGTAGTTCCATCCCATGTAATGACCACAATAGCTAAGCAATTAAAGCCTTTTGTTAAACCTGAAAACCTTGTCATTAGTGCTACAAAAGGCTTTGATGGAGAAACTTTTAAGACAATGACAAGGGTTTTGTCTGATGAACTTTTTGGAGGCGATGCCAGGAGGGTATATGCCCTTTCAGGCCCCAATCACGCTGAAGAAGTAGGCAAAAAAATCCCCTCGGCTTCCGTTATCTCGGGGAAAGTGAAAAGATATGCTGAAAGGTTACAAGAAGCTTTTATAACTCCTTATTTCAGGGTTTATACCAACCCTGATTTAACGGGAGTTGAATTTGGAGGAGCTTTAAAGAATATAGTTGCCCTGGGGGCAGGGATTGCTGATGGACTTGGATATGGTGATAATACAAAAGCCGCTCTTTTAACCAGGGGGATAGCGGAAATAGCCAGGTTAGGATACGAATATGGAGCGAGAACAATTACTTTTGCAGGCTTGGCAGGGGTTGGGGACCTGGTGGTTACATGTACCAGTACTCATTCTAGAAATTACAAGGTTGGGAGGATGTTAGGTGAAGGCAAGACACTTAATGATATCCTTTCAGAGATGAATATGGTTGCAGAAGGGATAAAAACCACGGAAGCAGCTTATAAGATGGCTAAGGAGAAGGATATTGAAATGCCGATAACAAAAGAGTTATACCAGGTGTTATTTGAAAACAAAAGTACAGATGCTGCCGTTATGGACTTGATGTTAAGAGTCAGCAAAAACGAAATGGAAGAAGTGGTCTTAGATGATTTATGGGAAGAATGAAGAATGAGGAAAGATTAAAATGATTAATTAAAGCAGAGTCGAGTATTTTTTGGTTAAAAGACTTTTCTTATTATAAGAAAAGTCTTTTTTTTTAATTCTTTTGGAATAATTGTCCACGAAAACAAATATATATGTAGTGTTAGAAGCTAGGGAGGAGGGTAGATTATGAATAATTTTAATCTTTATGAAGATATGGTAAAGCGCACAGATGGAGATATTTATCTTGGCCTAGTAGGTCCCGTTAGAACGGGAAAATCGACTTTTATTAAAAAGTTCATGGAAATGGTGGTACTGCCAAATATTAAAGATGTTAATGAGTTAGAACGCACCAGGGATGAACTACCGCAAAGCAGTGGAGGCAAGACAGTAATGACTACGGAGCCCAAATTCATACCTGATGATGCAGTAGAAATAGTATTAAATGATAATATTTCCATGAAAGTTAAAATGGTTGACTGTGTGGGTTATATGGTTGAGGGTGCAATTGGATATGAAGAAGAAGAAGGTCCCAGGATGGTTTCTACACCATGGTATGAAGAAGATATTCCTTTTGAAGAAGCAGCAGAAGTTGGAACCAAAAAGGTAATAGATGAACATTCCACCATTGGAATAGTGGTTACAACGGATGGGTCCATTACAGGGATACCAAGGGAAAACTATGTACCAGCGGAAGAAAAGGTTATATCGGAATTGAAGGAAATCGGTAAGCCCTACGTGGTAGTACTTAACAGTACTAATCCCCAAAGTGAAGATGCTAATGAAATTAAAGAAGACTTGAAAGAGAAGTACGATGTCCCTGTAGTAGCCCTAGATGTGTTGAATATGGAAGAGGAAGATATAAATATGGTACTTCAAGAGATTTTATATGAATTTCCAATTAAAGAAGTAAGCATCAATTTACCTAATTGGGTAGAAGAGCTAGAAAGTGATCATTGGCTTAGGGAAGGCTTTGAGACAGCTATTAGAGAGAGTATAGAAGATATCAATAGGGTTCGTGATATAAACAAAGTGGTCTATAGCCTAGATGAACTAGAAAACTCTGAAGAGGTGGTACTAGAAAGGGTCGACCTGGGAACGGGGCATGCAGAGATAGATATCAAGGTTGTAGAGAATTTATTTGAGAAAGTCTTGAGTGAAATTTGCCAGCAGGAAATAAATAATAGAGCTGACATCCTTAAAACTATGAAGGAATATGCCGAGGCCAAAAAAGAATACGATGTGGTGGCAGAAGCCCTTGATAATGTCAAAGAAAAGGGATATGGTATTGTCCCACCCCAGCTTGAAGAGATGTCTCTTGAAGAACCGGAGATCGTAAGACACGGAAACCGGTTTGGGGTTAGGTTGAAGGCCAGTGCCCCCAGTATACACATGGTGAGGGTTAATGTTAACAGCGAATTTTCACCAACTGTGGGAACGGAAAAACAAAGCGAAGATTTGGTTAACTATATTATGGAAGAATTTGAAGAAAACCCCGACAAAATTTGGGAAAGCGATATTTTTGGTAAGAGTTTGCACAGTGTTGTAGAAGATGGTATTGAAAAGAAGCTAGATAATATGCCTCAAAATGCCAGGGAGAAACTCCAGGAAACCCTGGAAAAAATAATAAACGAGGGAAGTGGAGGACTTATTGCGATAATATTATAAATAAAAATGCGTGTTAGCTAAATCACCCTTGAGTAAGGGGTGATTTATTTTTTTCATAATAAAATGGGGCTGACCCCAAAATAGTCTATATTTTGGGGTCAGCCTTAGGGATCCTCTAATTAGATTAAAATTGTTCTGGCCATGGTGGCCATACTGGTTCATATTCAGGACATTCTTCTAGGACTTCTGGACACTCTGGTGGCTGTGGAGCAAAGCCGTAAGCAGGGATGAGAAGCTGTACATTAGCGTATAGTTTGAATAAAATTAATTCTCCTACGCATAGAACAATGATTGGCTTATCATCCTCATCGGTGGAGACAAAAGCATCTAGGCACTCTAAGAAAATTTCACATTGAGGGTCTAAACCTTCTTCTCCTGCTCTACTTAGTCTGACAATTTTTTCTTTTTGCTCCAATGTGGTTCTAGTTACTGGATCTGTATCATCTTCAAAGTATATCTTAAATTTAACTCTGACCGTGAATTTTAGTTGAACTAATTTCTTATTAACGATATCACATTCTACCTCAGAATCAGGATCTAGTTCTGCTTTAATACACACAATGTCTTCAATATTTTCTGGAACGAGATCTTTAACAGGTTTTTCTTCACCTATGATTCTTGTTATTTCATTTGTGTCCACCACCTTACATTCTTCGTAAACTTTATCGATTTTTACCCGTTCAATAACTGTTGGTGGGGGTATAGGGCTTACTGAATTGTTATTGTCATTATCATTGTTATTGTTATGATTATTATCGTGACAGCCACCAGAAACATTTTTTCTTTGGAATTCTTCAGTCATTAGAACTACGACCTCCTTTAATTTTTTAAAGTTTTGTATCAAACTTTGATGCATAATATGTTAATAATTTAAGGATTGTGCGGGGCATTATTTATAATATTAAAGAATATTAGTAAGAAAATAAACTTTAATTTCACTGCAGTAGTATATTCCGATACTAAAAAGTTTTTATTAATACATCTAAGAATCGTCGCCAGG
>CAZCIZ010000049.1:0-19971 GCA_964498995.1 uncultured Clostridia bacterium
CTTTCTTCAGTAGGAGCAGTGGGGCCCTGCATGGTTTGACTCATCATATCTTTAAAAGTAACCCTTCCTCTTTTGAAACCTGTGGTATTTACATTAGAGATGTTATTTCCAACTACGTCAAGTCTTTCCTGGTGATTTCTTAGTCCGGATACTCCTGAAAACATTGAACGTAACATATAATTTTAACCTCCTTTTAATTTGGGAATTGCTGATTAAAAAACTGTTTTTTGGGGCTCACTGCAGTCGCCAGTGAACCTCAGGGCTTCCTCAAAGGAGGTCCAGCCCTTATTTTTTCTTAAACAGACAAATACTTGATCAAATGATCACAGTGCTGTCGATGTTGGTGAATACATTGTCCTTCATCCCCGCTTCGTCCACGGCTGTGATAACCTTTTTGTTGTCCACGCTTACTACAAAGGCAGTATTATCCATCACTATCAGGGATTCTTTAGAGCCTTTTGAAGCTGCCTTTTCTACGGCACCTTCTAGACGCTCAAGTTGCTGCGGAGTGAGCTCTATATTCCTTGAATCTATCCTCTGGGTAGCATGCTTGGTAAAGTCTAAAGATTTTTCTTTTTCCTTTTGCAAAATCTCGGAAAAATCCTTTTTTGTCCCCTGACTACCGCTAGATTGGACATCTGTTTTTTTATCCTGAAAATCATTGGCTTTTTTTTGGCCGGGGATTTTGTTGCCTGGATTTATATTTTTGTTGTAATTGGGGCCGTAAATTCCAGCCATAGGGCATTCCCCTTCCTTCTCCAAATGGGTTTATCCAAAGCTAACCTGTCATTTACTTATCCATCTAGCTATCACTAATTTTTACCTCATACTTTTTCTAGATACATTATACCTTACATGGGTTGTTCAATTACTTCTTCCATTATATCTGATAGCTCTTCGTCCACCTCAAGCAAGTCCTGCTCTATTTGCTCTGCATCATCTAGGTCTTTCGCCTGAGCCAAATCCAATTGAATTTCATCTAGTTCTTTTTCCAAGTCCTTTAGATCATCTTTGACTTCATCATCTAAGTCCTCTGTCTGTCTGATAATTTCTATATTCTCCCTCATTGTCTTCATATTGTTCTCTAGAGCTTTCAGCTCGTTTTCTATGTTTTCTAAGACCTCAAGTACATTATCTACTTCTACATAGCTACCGTCTATATTAAGCTTTGGATTTGAGTTTAAATCCACTACTCCCGAGACCTTTCCCACGATTCTTTCCCCGTCATGTTCAGCCACAACTCTTTCGTTTAATAGATTGATGGCCGCAGTCTTTTCATGGCCCGTATTTAAATTATTCAACTGTTCTAATTGGCTAAACTGGGTCATCTGGGTTATAAATTCCCTATCATCCATGGGATCTAAAGGGTCCTGGTGTTGAAGTTGGGTCACAAGAATCTTGGTGAAATCATCCTGTCCAAGGTCACCTCTGTCAAATTCCCTGTTATCTTCATTGTTTTCCCTGTCTATTTGATTGTTCTGATTTTGACCGATGTTCATCATTTCGGTAACATTCATGCAAGCCAAACCTCCTTAATAAATTAGGCTTTGGTTAACTAAACCAGATAATCTATCCTTTCATAATCTAATCCTTCTGATGCTCCTTCTGCTTTTGAATCTAGAATCTCTTCATCTTCTGATAAATCTGGTTCAGGGTCAATTTGCCTGTTGGATTTCTTTCCCTTTGAGTCGTCATCGCCTTTATTATCTTCTGTATTCTCCGATTGAAAACCTGTATCTTCACCTGTTGCTACATCTAGGCTATCAAATTCGTATCCCTGAGCTTCAAGCTGTTCTCTTAGCTGGGACAGGTTGGCCTGGATAATCTGTCTTGCCTGCTGACTGGAAGCAGTAATTTCTCCTCTCATAACTCCATCTTCGCTGGTGAATTGAAGTCTAAGATTCCCGAGTTTTTCTGGTTTTAGCCTCAGATTCAATGTGAAGGTCCCATCACTTCTCTTTAAACTAGCAAATTTCATTATTTCTTCTGCTATTCTACCCACAAAGGCTTCCCTATTAAGAAGATTAAAACTATTGGTTTCCCTTGTGGAAGCTTTGTCTGTACTCCCGAGTTCACTTTTTAGAGCTTCCATTTCCGTTTGGTTGAAAATATTCTCAAGGTTAAGGGTGGTTGTTGTTTGATTGTTATTTGTGCTGCTCAAACTGTTTTTAAACAAGGAGTCAAAGTTTTGAGAGTTGAAATTGTTTGATCTTGTAACTGTATTCATTCTGGAATTAAATCTGTCCATTATATTGTCTTGGTTTTCCCTGCCGCCTATATTTTCAATCTCTGTTGGCTTTCCTTCTTTATTATAACTGTGATTGAAAATAGCAGCTAGATTGTTCTTATTACCTGATTCTCTTGATTTCAACAACAACGCATTGGATGCAACATTTGAACCTGAACTGTTGATCAATTTTTGTAGCAGTTGATGTGGATTCTTGGTCTCAGAATCAGCTTGGGTTTGTAGCATTGTTTGAAGTAGACTTAATTCATTTCCCTTGGTATTCTGATTCTTATTACCCTCAGCGTAAATATTTTGGGCAGCGTTTTCTTGTAGTGTATTTAAAATCGAGTTAAATCTTTTAGCCTGACTATTAATATCATCCTCTTGCCCTAAGCTTTCACCAGATAACATCCTTTGCAGCAGCTTGATATTTTGGGATAATTCGGCTTCATTATCCAGGGAAACTTTGTTTAAATCGCCTTCTTTCTGAACATTTAAGGCATCCTCGGTTAATGCTAAGGCTATTATGATATCCCTGTTTTTCCCTTTATCTACTGCGAACATTTCTTCTAGCTCATGATCTTCTAGATGGGTAACCTTATTAAGCATCTCTTGAAAGCCAGCTAAATCTTGATCTACATCAAGTATCTCCATGATATCTTTTAACTTCTCCTGAATATTCTCCTGGTTCAACTCTGGCAGATCCAACTCTTTCGCAATTTCCTCCAAAGATTGAAGTTTAGTAGCTATTAAACTATCCAAATCAAGCTTGTTCTCTGGTCCTTCAAGGTGCTCCTGAATTTTTTCCACTGTAGATTCCTCTAGCATTAATTGCTTTAATTCTGGCAATAATTTATTCAGATCAAATATTTCTTCTACTTCCTCAAAAAACTGGAGCAATTTTTCTTCATTCTCGCTACTTTGATCAAGTCCTAGTGTTTCCAGTATTTCGATAATTTCTGATTCAGTAATTGGAGCTACAATTTCATCTCCTTCAGATAAATGGTCGGCTACATCTAGCTTTTCAAAAAACTGCAGCAATTTTTCTTCATTCTCACTATTTTGTTCAAGTCCTAGTGCGGTTAATATTTCTGAAACTTCTGAGTCTGTTACTTGGACCAAATCTTCATCTTCATCCAAGAACTCTTCCTGGGAAAGTTCATTTAGCAGCTGCACTTCCTCGAAGTTTTTATCAAAAATCTCACCAGCTTCAAAGTCAAGTTCTTCTTCTAGCTGAGTGAATACATCTAGAATTAAGTTCACATTTTCTAGATTGGGTTCTAAGTCCAAAATGTCCAGCATGCTCTCTAGTAAGTCTAGATTCAGGTCTTCGAGGGCAAGGTCCATTTCATCAAGGAGTTTTTCTAAGTCTTCAAGGGATTCAAGGGATTCGAGGAAGTCAAGGGCCTGAAAATTCTCTAAAATGTGAAACTCCCCATCACCTATTTCAGCATTGTCTACAAGATCTACAAGATTTGATTCTTCTCCTGTTTGGTTCAAAATAGTAAGGAAAAATTCTTTGAAGGATGTCTCTGTTTCACCTGTTTTTGGATTTGTAAAATTGTTTTTGAGACTAGTACCGGCTTTATCTTTTACTGTATCTGATGAAAATAACTTGTCCAACAACATCATTCCATCTCCTGCATTCAGCTCTCTCACCTCCTTTCCAAAGCATATTAAGTTGTAGATGCTCCTGATTCCTAGTTTTACCTCTAATCCACTTACTTCATCAAGCTGATCCATCAATCCTAATAATAAGTTATAGGATTAAATTAGATCTTCTATATCTGTTAAATCACCCCCTACAGAGGATATTATATCCATGGCTACTTCTCTTGGGAGTTCTGATAATATCTCAGCAGCAGGCCCCTCATCCATCTGGTTGAAGATCTGGATTACAAGATCCTTATCTTGAACCATGGAGCCTCTGATGATCTCTGCAGCTATTTCCGGTTCCATCTGGGCATAAGTCCCGGCAAGCCTTTCCACCCTGTCTTCCCTGCGTTCCATTTCATCTTCCCTATCGTCTAATTCTTGCTCCCGGGTGTCTAAGGCGGCCTCCCTTTCATCTAGGGCGGCTTCTGATACAGCTTCTCTATCTCCCGCCAGCAGTCTGGTATACCTGCCGGCGACTGCCGCATCTAGCTCGGCCAAAATCTCGGATTTGACATCCGTTGGCATCTCGTGGAATATGTCTATCACCAGGTCATCATCAAGCTCTATGATTTTTTCCGCAGCGGCCCTAGAGCCCATCTCTTCATAAGTATCAGCAAGTTCCTGGATTCTCTCTTCCCTGGCAATAATCCTCTCTTCTCTTTCATCTAGCTCGTTTTCTCTTTCTGCTAGCTCCTCTTCAAATTCACTCAGTTCTTCTTCAAGTCCAAGTAAGGACTCTTCTCTACCTTCTAGGTCAGCTTCCCTCTCTGAGAGCTCCTCTTCAAGCATTTCCAATTCTTCTGCTTTTTCTTCTAGATACTCTTCTTTATCTATAATTTCTTTCTCTTCAGGCTCGACTTCTGGGTCTGGAAGTCGGTCTCCTACCACCGGGATCTCCCTGGCATAATCCATCAAGTTGATTAGCCCAAAGGTCTGGGCGAGGACAATGCCGCCGATAAAGGTAAATAATAGCGGCAGTACTACCATATATAATAGAGTTCGTAATTTATCTCCTGAATTGTTCTCTTCAGCCAAAGCCCTTCTCTCCTTTTATCCCTTTCCTCACCATTAAGGTCCAAAAATAATAACTATATTTATAATTTTTTTATTTTTCCCTGGAGTGGTAATATATCTTATTATACCTTAATTTATATTAAGATAATACATTACTTTTATATTCTTTTTGGGTTTTGCGCCAACTCATCAAAAAACTTCTGCTCTGTCTTCAACCACTCTCTTCTGTGCTGTTCCCGCTTTTTTTCTTTTAGATTTTCCATGATTTTTCGTTCTTTCCTGGCTTCCTGCCATTCTAAATAACATTTGTTTAAATGCTTTTCTGCCTGTTGTAATCTCTGCCTTTGTTCATCGATGCGCCTTATTAAGCGGGGAAAATATGATGAGTAGTGTTGGATGTCGCATACTTTCATAGGCTTATCCACATTGTCTAAGAATTCGGTTTTATACTGCTCGTGCTGCTCTAACAGTCCAGTTAGACGTTCTTCCTGTTTTTCTTTTTCTTCCTGGGCTTGCTTTAGTTGTTGCTGAAGATCTTCTTCTGTGATCTCTCTAACCTTTAAAACCCTTTCTAGAGAAAAATTAAATTCCTTCATACAGGCCTTCCTCCCATCTAACTGAAGTTTTTATCTCGGTAGCTACTTCCTCGGCAGCTACTTCCTCGGTAGTTACTTCTTGCTCTAAATTGCTCTACTTTCCATTAATCAGCTTCTTAATCTCTTTGACCGTGGTTTCAAAATCGCTTTTTTCTTCTATTCCCTGACGTAAGAAATTGTTGATCTTATCAATCTTGGTCAAGGCCCAGTCAACCCTGGGATTACTTCCTTCTTTATAAGCACCTATTTCAATCAGGTCTCTAGCCTCTTCATATGCTGCCAAGGCTTCATTCAACTTGTGGGCTGCTTCCCGGTGTTCTTCATCCACTATATCAAGCATTACCCGGGAAATACTCTTTAACACATCTATGGCAGGATAATGATTCATGCTAGCGAGTCTTCTGCTGAGGACGACATGTCCGTCTAAAATACCCCTAACAGAATCGGAAATCGGCTCGTCCATATCATCTCCATCTACAAGGACGGTATACAGTCCAGTTATAGTTCCTTCTGCCGAGGTCCCCGAGCGCTCCAAAAATTTAGGGAGCAAGGCAAAGACAGAAGGTGGAAAACCCCTGGTAGTTGGAGGTTCGCCTATAGCAAGGCCTACTTCCCTTTGGGCCATAGCAAACCTGGTTATAGAGTCCATCATCAACATCACGTCATAACCTTTGTCCCTGAAATATTCGGCTACAGCTGTTGCTGTCAAGCCACCTTTCAATCTTACCAGGGCCGGCTGATCAGAGGTGGCTACCACTACAACACTTCTTTTTAGACCTTCCTCGCCTAGATCCTTCTCCAAAAACTCCCTAACTTCACGGCCCCTCTCTCCTACCAGGGCTATGACATTTATATCTGCAGTTGTATTTCTAGCTATCATCCCAAGCAAGGTACTTTTCCCAACTCCAGAGCCTGAGAAAATTCCCATCCTCTGGCCTTTTCCTATAGTCAGGACCCCGTCTATAGCCCTGATTCCTGTTTCTAAGGACTGGGTTATTCTAGTTCTATTCAAAGGAGCTGGGGGACTTGCTTGCATTGGGTAAAAACCTTCATTAGAGAAAAAGTCATTTCCATCAATGGTCCTGCCCAAGCCATCTACAACCCTGCCTACCATATTTTCACCCACTGGAACAGCCAGGGGCCATCCTGAAGCTATCACCCTGTCTCCAGGGGCAATGTCCTCAAGGTTTCCCAGGGGCATTAGGAGGATAGATTCATCCCTAAATCCAACCACTTCACACTCAAGCTCCTTGGAACTCCCTCTAATAGTACAGATTTCTCCTATTCTAGTGGCAGGTCCCCTAGCTTCTACTGTCAAGCCCACAACCCTGGTCACTTCTCCCTGGACAGGTAATGGATTCGATTTATGGATAGCCTGTTTTATTTTCGTCAAATCAGGCTCATTGATCTCTTCCTTAGCCTCGGTTTTTTTTCTTACTCTTACCTTTTCCTGCTCTTTTTCTTTGACACCTGTCCCTGCTTTAATCCCTTTAGTGTCAAATTCCTTCTGATGGGAGCTTTCCTGGATGTCTCTGACATCGAGGTTAGAGCTTGACTCTTTTGATTCCTGGGATCCTTTTTCCTCTTTTATATTCCTGGATGTTTTGGACTCGGTTTCCTGTTGTTTTTTAGCGCTTCTTCTTTTTTTCTTATCTGAAGTCCTTTGAGGTGATTTTTTCACATTTTTTTTAGCCACTTTGGATCACCTGCTTGACAAAATGATGTAATTCTCTAGCTTGTTTTGAAACATCCAATTCAACATAGCCGCTATCGATACTCAACAGGGGCGAACCCTGGGATATATTTGTATCCTCTTTTAATTCCAAAAAGAGTTCTTTGTATTCATGTTTTAAGCTTTCTAGATACTCTTCTAGCTTTGGATAATCATAGGGATGTACTTTAATGATAACTTTATTTTGACCCTGTAAACTTGACAGCCCGTTTTTGACTATGGAATTTATAAGTTCCTCTTCTTCATCTATCTTCTTTTCCAAGATCTTTTCTGCTACCAAGAACACCAGCTCGCAAACTTCCCTTTCTAGGGAACTTAAAATATTGTTTCTTTTTTTGATAGCCTTGTCTAGTTCTTGTTCTGCTTCCTTGAGAAGGTTCTCTTCTTGGTCCTTTATCTCTTTCAAACCTTGATCCTTACCTGTTTGATATCCCTTTTCATATCCTTCATTATAGCCAGCATTGTAAGCGTCTTCTTTAATTTTTTCTTCTTCAGCCTGTGTCGCCTGGAGAATATCAGCCCTTTGCTTTTCAGCCTCTTCTTTTGCTTCATTGATTATCTTTTCCGCTTCTTTTCTGGCTTTTTTTACTGTTTCTGACTCTTCTGTATATTCTTCAGCCTCGGCTTCCCCAGAGCTTTCAACCTCTTTAGATTGATTGTTGGATATTTTTTTAGCTGCTTTTAAAAGTTCTTCTCTGGATTTTACCGGCAAGCTATAAGGTTCTTCCTTAGGATTGACTCGATCATGTTTAAAAACCTTAGACAATTACGTCATCCTCCTTGCCTCTTGAGATAACTATCTCGCCGCTTTCTTCTAGGCTCCTGATTACATTGACAATTTTTTGCTGAGATTCTTCCACATCTCTAAGTCTTACCGGTCCCATATAATCCATCTCTTCTTGAACCATTTCTCCCATTCGCTTTGACATATTTCTAAATAATCTATCCTTAACTTCTTCCCCTGCAACCTTAAGGGAAAGGGTAAGATCCTTTTGCTCAACCTCCCTGATAACCCTTTGAATGGAGCGATCATCAAGATGAACGATGTCGTCAAAGACGAACAATCTCTTCTTGATTTCTTCTGCCAGTTCCGGATCCTGGGTTTCCAAAGTTTCAAGAATGGTCTTTTCAGTAGCCCTATCTACGTTATTTAGCACATCTACGATCGATTCTATTCCGCCTGCCTGGGTATAGTCCTGGCTCATTATAGATGAAAGTTTTCTCTCCAGGATCTTTTCTATGTCTTTAATCACTTCTGGTGAAGTTCTTTCCATGACTGCGACTCTTCTGGCAATATCTGCCTGCTTTTCCGATGGAAGGGCTGAAAGAATCATAGAAGCCTGTTCTGCTGGTAAATAGGCCAAGATTAAGGCTATTGTTTGGGGGTGCTCATTCTGAATAAAGTTAATGACCTGGCTTGGATCAGCTTTACTCATGAATTCAAAAGGGCGTACCTGTAAAGAAGAAGTCAACCTCTCTATGATCTCCATAGCTTTATTAGATCCAAGGGCCCTTTCTAGGACATCCTTGGCATAATTTATACCACCCTGGGAAATATAATCCTGGGCAACAGCCATGGAATGGAATTCTTCAATGACTTCCTCTCTCTTTTCACTATCCACTTTTCTAACATTAGCTATTTCCATGGTTAGCTGTTCGATTTCTTCTTCATTCATGTGCTTCATCACTTCTGCTGATTTGTCACTGCCCAGAGAGATCAGCAGAACAGCGGCTTTTTGCCTGGGAGATAATTCTTCACCGGCCAAATTTACACCCTCCTTAAAATCTCCAGCCTCTACTCTTCAGATAACCAGGTCCTAAGTACTTTCACAAATTCTTCCGGCTTGTTTTTTGCCAAATCAGATATCTGTTTTCTAGCTTCGCTCTCTTCAGGTTCCGGCATTTCTTCGGCAGCCATTTCCTGCTGGGCCACCTGCTCTTCTCTTAGCTGTTCTTCTTGTTGACGTCTTGTATAACCTCTATATAGCCTGCGCCCCACAATGAAGGCCACTATCAAAGCTACAATCACTATGGCCGCTTGGATTATCATCTGTCGCCTTTCGGCCGCTTCCACCCTGGCTCTTTCTTCCTCCCACTGCTCTTCCAAAGTTCTATCGAAGTTAGTAATTGTCTCTACAGAGATGGAATCATCCCTTTCGCCTTCACCAAGGCCGGCTACTTCTACATCTTCATCATTATCAAGTATTTGCAATCCTAAGCCATTAACGATCATACTCTCGATAGATTCAACCATAGCATCGACTTCTGCCTCATCAACTAAATCTATCAGCTCTACCTCGTCATCTTCTTCAGCTTCCTCTATCTGATCATCCGTAGCTATGAGTTCCAAAAGGTTGGCCTCATCCAAAGCTACAGAAACGGATATGCCTTCAATATTTCCTGAAGCATGCTTGTATTCTTCCACAATTCTATTGACTTCGTAATTTTTGGTCACTTCATCCCTTTCATACAAGCTCTCCTGTTTCATATCCTCAGCCGGGTATTCGGGGGTATCTACAGCAGGGTCGCCCACTACTCCGCCTGGCGGGGGCCCTGACCCTTCAAAGAACTCCGAAACCTCATGCATGCTAACCAGGATCCCTTCCCCTTCTTCCTCATCCACAGGCTCAAAGAGTTCAGACACCGACTGCACTTCATCAAAATCCAGGTTTGCACTAACCCTGACTATTGAATTTCCTGAACCCAGAACTTCTTGTAACATGGACTGGGCGTTTTGTTGTAATGTATTTTGAAATTCTGATTCAATCTGCAATTGCTTTCTCACTTCCCCCCTGGCATCATCCCTAGGGGAAGCGTCTCTCACATCATCGCTTAAGACCCTACTTCCAGAAGTTATTGTCACATTTTCTGAAGGTAGATTTTCAACCGAGTGGGCTACAAGATTGATGATACTCTTAACCTGTTCATCTCCTAGCTCCTGTCTTCCTGGCACCTCCAAATATACCGCCGCAGTGGCTTCCCTTTCATCTCTTCTAAATAAAGTATCTTCAGGAGTTACAATATGTACTCTTGCATTCTCTATTTCCGGGTACATCCTGATAGTCCTAACAAGTTCTCCTTCTAGGGCCACCCTTTGTCTCAGTCTTCTTTCCGACTCGGTAAGCCCCAGGGGAGTGTCTTCCAAATCCTCGTACCCAAACACACCGTGCCTTGGCAGTCCTTCTTCGGCCATGGTAAGTCTGATCCTAGAGTGCTCGTTCTCTGGCACCTTGATTGTAGATCCACCATCCTCTAGAGAGTAGGGAATCCCCCGCTCTTCCAGAATGTCCACCATGGCCCCCGCATCTTCGGGATCTAGGTTTTTAGCTAGTTCGGTGTAATCATGCCCTATAAACAAAGTTCCAAGGAAAACTGCTCCCATAATAAAGAACAAAACCAAAAAACTGACAGTAAACCTCTGAATCATGGACAATTTATTCCAAAACTCTTTGAGTTGAGTGGTTATTCTATTCATAAACCCATCCATTATATCACCAAACCTTTACATGGCTGCGTAGAAAGTTTACATTTACTAAATCTGCATCCTCATTATTTCTTCATGGGCTTCGACAAGTTTATTTCGCACCTGTACAGCCAAATTCAAAGCTATATCGGCTTTTTCCGATGCAATGACAACATCATGGAGGTTTTCCACTTCCCCCATAGCAAGTTTTTCATTCATTTTATCACTTTCATGTTCAAGCTCATTGACCTTGGAAATAGCATCGTTCAAGATTTCGCCAAAATTCATAGCTGGTAAATTATTTGGAGAATTTTCCTTCTCTTTGGGTTCTGTAATCGAATTAGGAGGAGTTATGTTGATTCCCTGTATCTCCATTAGCAAAGCCTCCTTGTAAAGTAACATAATAAAAGACGTTGTTCGACAAAATAAACCAAAATAAAACAAAACCAAAAATACTAATTGGTATTACCTCATACCAAGTTCTAGGAGGTTGTTGGCCATCTCCTTGGATGCATCCATAGCAGTAACGTTTGCTTCATAAGCCCTAGATGCAGTAATCAAATCTGTCATTTCATTGATGGTATTTACATTGGGTTTTTGAACGTAACCTGTATCAGGATCAGCGTCAGGATGTTCTGGCTTGTATACTTGTTTAAAATCCGTATCATCTTCGACTATAGAAGTAGCTCTTACACCACCACCGGGCAAGCTTGTATCCTTTTCTCTGCCCCTGATAAAATGATGTAAATGCTGTGCAAAGGTTGCGTTTTTGGGCTCAACAGCAACCATCTTACGCCTATAAGGCTCACCATCTTCAGTTCTGGTTGTGTTGGCATTTGCTATATTATCCGAAATGGTATCCATTCTTAGCCTCTCTGTAGTAAGCCCTGAGGCGCTAATATCAAAAGAATTAAAAGGCATAATATCTCCTCCCAAAAAATTTTGTTCTTTACTACAAAATCAAACATAAAACCTTAGCCACCCTCATGAATCACGTTCTTGATTCTTCCCAGTTTGCCATTTAACTGCCTGACCAAAGCACCCTGCTGTAAGGCGTTCTTGCTAAGTTCCGCCATTTCCACATCTATATCGACATTATTGTCATCATTTCTCATAAACCTGGAAGTGTCCCTGACCATTTTTGGAGAAACGTCTTCTAGGGATTTATCCCCGATTGGAATATGCTTGTCCCTGGTTGTTTTACCTTTGATACCATCAGCTTCCGACAGAGCCTTTTTTAGCTGTCCCTCGAAAGAAACCCTACCTCTTTTATAACCAGGAGTGTTGACATTAGCTATATTATCGGTGATCACCTGGTTTTTCTTGTCCGCTGCTCCAATTGCAGCTTCTAGGATAGAAGTCGTCTGATCTATTTGCATTAGAATATCACACCTCACTTAAACCATTTTTTTGGTTTTTATCCTTTCTCATATTTTCGACAATAAAAGAATAAATCCTACCTTGTCGGCCTTTTTTTTCTATTTTACACAAATTACTAGTACATTTGGAGGCTTTTAGACTAACCAAAAAAATTTAAGACCACGTCCCTATAAGGTCAGTAATAAGTACTACCAAATACTCAGGCTTAATGCTCTTAAAGTCCTAGAAAACAGCATAAAAAGCAACCCTTTAGAGGGTTGCTTTTTAGCTGAAGTGTTTATTTTTTTTGAGTTCTTCTAATAATTGCTCGTTTAATACTTTGATATAAGTACCTTTCATTCCCAGAGATCTTGACTCTATCAATCCTGCACTTTCAAATTTTCTTAAAGCATTGACGATTACTGACCTGGTTATTCCTACCCGATCAGCAATCTTACTGGCAACCAAAAGGCCTTCACTTCCTTCTAGCTCTTCAAAAATATGTTCAACAGCTTCAAGTTCAGAATATGACAGGGTTCCAAGGGCAAGCTGGGCAACTGCTTTATTCCTAGCTTCTTCTTCTATCTCTTCTGACTTGGCCCTGAGAATTTCCATTCCTACCACGGTAGCTCCATTTTCTGCGAGGATTAAATCTTCATCGTCAAATTCATCTTCAAACCTTGATAGTATCAATGAACCCAGTCTTTTCCCACCACCTATAATGGGAACAATGGTGGTTAGTTTTTCTGTGAACAAGCATTCCTTATCATTTGTATATACACATTTATTGCTTTTCTGCTTCATGTTAAAGCTGGTTTCATTGAACTTTAATAGAGATTCATTATAATTGTCGGGAAATTTACCTTCTGTTAGGACTTCTTCCTTCATCACTTCACATTCAAACTGATCAACCAAAGCATAACCTAATAACTTACCTTTCTTGTTAGCTATATAAACATTAGCTTCAATAACATCTTTTAAGACTTCAGCTACTTCACTAAAATCTACAGCCTGACCTGCGGCTTTCTGTAATATCCTGTTGATACTTCGAGTTTTTTCAAGTAAACTGCTACTCATACCCTTCATCCTTTCTTAGTTATAAAATAAATCTACTTAAATCTTCTTGTTTGACTAAGTCTTCTAATCTTTCCTTGACGTATTCTTCATCTATTGTTATCTCTTGACCTTTCATATCTGGAGCGTTAAAGGATACTTCTTCGAATAACTTTTCCATTATTGTATGTAAACGCCTTGCCCCTATGTCTTCAGTCTGGCTGTTAACTTCTGCTGCCATTTTTGCAAGTTCTTCAATAGCCTCTTCCACAAATTCTATTTTTATACCTTCTGTTTCTAGCAATCCTTTGTACTGTGTCAGCAATGCATTCTTGGGTTCGTCCAATATCCTGTAAAAGTCTTCTTTTTTCAAGCTGTTCAGTTCCACCCTGATAGGAAACCTTCCCTGTAGCTCCGGGATCATATCAGATGGCTTTTTTTCATGAAAAGCTCCTGCTCCTATGAACATGATGTGATCTGTCTTTATTCTACCGTACCTTGTATTCACCGTGGATCCTTCAACTATAGGTAGTATATCACGTTGTACTCCTTCTCTAGACACATCAGGCCCATGTTTTTCCTTTGATGCGGTGATTTTATCCATCTCATCCAAAAATATTATTCCAAAATTCTCAGCTCGATTGATTGCCTCTTTTTGGACCTGCTCATAATCTATTAACTTCTGAGATTCCTGTTCTGTTAAAACCTCCCTGGCTTGCTTTACCGGGAGTTTTTTCTTAGTCTTTTTTTTGGGGAAAAGGTTGCCAAATAAATCCTGAATATTGATCCCCATCTCTTCTAAGCCCTGACCCATGAAAGGATTATCTTTAGCTGAATTTTGCTCTTCTATTTCTATTTCAACAAACTCATCCTCTAGTTCCCCTGCCTCTAGCTTTTTTCTAAGTTCCCGCCTTTTCTTTTTAATCTCTCTCCTTCGTTCCCTGATTTCATCTTGTTCCTCATCCGGATTTGAATCTTGTTCTGTTTCTTCCTCAGACCCAGAAAAAAACATCGCAAAAGGATTTTTTTCTTCTCCTTTTTCCTTGTTATCCTGCCATGGAACGAGAAGCTTGACTATTTTTTTTTCGGCCTGGCTTTTAGCCTGGGGGTATACTTCATTAAATTTTTCGCTTTCAACAAGCCTTAAAGATTCATTTACCAAGTCCCTTATCATTGATTCAACGTCCCTACCTACATAACCTACTTCGGTAAATTTAGTAGCTTCAACTTTCATGAATGGTGCATTTACCAGTTTAGCAACCCTTCTAGCTATCTCAGTTTTACCAACTCCAGTAGGACCGATCATCAAAATATTTTTGGGAAATATTTCGTCTTTTAACTCGGCTTTAACCTTTTGCCTTCTATATCTATTTCTTAAGGCAATTGCAACAGACTTTTTGGCATCTTTTTGACCTATGATGAACTGGTCGAGTTTCTCTACAATCTCCTTTGGAGTCAAGTCTTGTGACTCTAAAAACATTATCTATTTTCTCCTTTCAACTCTTCCACAGTAATTTTATCATTTGTATAGACGCAGATCTCCGAAGCGCTCTTAAGAGCTTCAAATGCAATATCCTTAGGGGATAAGCCAGTATGTTTTTTTAAAGACCTGGCAGCGGCTAAAGCATAAGGACCTCCTGAGCCTATAGCACCTACCTCATCGTCTGGCTCTATCACTTCACCGGTACCTGAGATTATAAGTAGATGATTATCATTAGCTACTAGTAAAAGAGCTTCTAGACGTCTAAGTATCTTGTCCGAACGCCATTCTTTGGCCAGTTCTACGGCAGCTTTTAGCATGTTTCCTTTTTTTGCTTCTAACTTAGCTTCAAATTTTTCAAATAAGGTGATGGCGTCAGCTACTGAACCTGCAAAACCAGCCACTACCTTTCCCTCAAATAATCGCCTGATTTTTACAGCACCGCTTTTGAAAATTGTGTTATCGCCAAAAGTTACCTGGCCATCTCCTGCCAGGGCACAACCGTTTTCGTCTTTGACGCCAACTATTGTGGTCCCATAAAACTTTGAATCGCTATATTCCATCTATAATGCCCCTTTATTTGACAATAATAATTATTAGCCTGAAAACCTTCTTCCATTAAATACTATTACAATATTATTTAATTGTCAAAATCACGCTCTAGGATGGAAGTTCTTGTAGATTTTCTTAAGATGGTCCTTGGTGACATGTGTATATATCTGGGTGGTTGAAATATTCACATGCCCTAACAGCTCCTGCACAGCTCTAAGGTCAGCGCCCCCATTCAAAAGGTGGGTGGCAAAAGTATGCCGTAAATTATGGGGAGACACCCTATTATCAAGGGCAGCTTTTTTTATGTAATCATTCACTCTTCTTCTTATACTCCTAATAGATAACCTGTTCCCATATTTGTTCAAAAACAAAGCTTTCTCAAGGGGGTCTTTTAAAAGCTCTTTCCTGCCATATTCTATATAATTTAATACTGCCTTTACAGCATAACTGCCCAAAAAAACTTCTCTTTCCTTTTTACCTTTCCCCATAACCCTGAGGTTCTTCCCATCTAAGTCAATATCATCGAGATTCAACGGCCACAATTCACCGATTCTAATTCCAGTTGAATAAAAAACCTCCATTATAGCCTTATCTCTTAGTCCTAGGGGAGAATCATCGGGAGAACTCAATATCCACTCCATCTCTTCTAAAGAAAAAAAGACAGGCAGTCTTTTAGACATTTTTGGAGTAGCTATTATTCTACCTGGATTTGCATCCAGGTCGTTTTCCCTAGAGTAATATTTAAAAAAAGATCTTATTGAAGAGAGCTTTCTAGAAATAGTAGATTTACTATAACCCTGCTCTTTAAGTTTTGCCAGGTATCCTCTGATAGCCCTGTGATCAACTTCCAGCCATGATTTTAGCTCAAGGCTTGCCTGCAAAAAAAATAAAAACTGATACATATCCCTTCTATATCCGTTTAATGTATGCTTTGACGAGTTTTTTTCAGACTCTAAAAAAAAGAGAAAATCTTCAATCGATTTATCTTCTACATTGATTTTGCCAAAACTTTCTTTCATTTTAGCATCCTCACTTTCCCTTAATGCTATCATAACCTCATTCATTATGCAAGACGCAAGCTATTTTCATTTAAAAAATTTTCTAAAGAAAACAACGCTTTTTCACTCTGCATCTTTTTCTTTTCTTTCTTTTTTTCTTTTTTGGGAATTTTTTTCTTGCTCTTTTGACTTACTGTGGGCAAAAGCCCAAAATTTATGTTCATAGGCTGAAAATTTTTTGGATCAGCTGAAGTTATATAATTAGCAAGGGCACCATGAGCAGTATCAGTGGGAAATACCAGGGGTTTTTGTCCATTAGCTACCTTGTGTGCATTTATTCCTGCTACAATTCCCGAAGAGGCTGATTCGATGTATCCTTCTACTCCTGTGATTTGCCCCGCTAAGAAAATATGAGGATCTTCTTTTAATTGATAAGTGGGAGTCAAAATCGAAGGAGAGTTTACATAGGTATTCCTGTGCATAACTCCAAACCTGACAAATTCAGCTCCTTCCAAACCGGGTATTAATCTAAAAATTCTCTTTTGTTCCGGCCACTTTAGTTGAGTCTGAAAGCCAACTAAATTATACAGCTGTCCCTCTTTATCATCCTGACGAAGTTGTACCACGGCGTAAAAAATCTCTCCAGTCTTAGGATCTTTAAGCCCTACAGGCTTAAGAGGACCATATCTCAAGGTGTCGTATCCTCTTTTGGCCAATACTTCCACAGGCATACACCCTTCGAAGTGTACTTTCTTTTCAAATTCTTTCATTTCCACTACTTCCCCTTCTACAAGGGCCTCATAAAACCTTTTATACTGCTCTTCATCCATAGGACAGTTAAGATAATCGGCTGTTCCTTTGTCGTATCTTGAAGCTCTAAATACTTTATCGTGATTTATGGAATCATAGGTCACAATGGGAGCAGCGGCATCATAAAAGTATAACAACTCACTTCCAGTAAGCCTGACAACTTCTTTAACCAGGTTTTCTGAAGTTAGCGGACCGCTAGCTATCACTAGGGGCTTATCTATGTTTAGATTGTGAAACTCTTCTCTTTTTATTTCAATCCTAGGATGGGCTTCGATTTCGGCTGTAATATGATCTGCAAAATTTTCCCTATCTACAGCCAAAGCCCCTCCTGCAGGCACTTTATGTGTTTCTGCTTGCTTCATGATAAGACTGCCAAGTTTATTCATTTCTTCTTTTAGCAGCCCGGCAGCGTTTTCAAGAGAGAAAGCCCTTAAACTATTACTACAAACCAGCTCTGCAAGCTTTCCCGTTTTATGAGCGGGGGTCATCTTTTGAGGTCTCATTTCATACAATTCTACCTCAGAACCCCTACAGGCGGCTTGCCAAGCAGCCTCCACTCCTGCCAAGCCGCCCCCTACTACTATGATATCTCCCATAACACCTTTCCCTCCATTTGTGTAAATCACATCTAAATTCAGTTAGAACTGCTAGCTTTAGTATCTATTTGCTCAGTGTACTCACATTTTTCATTGCTGCATTGATAGTATTTGTTTTTTCTACCTTTTTGAACCAAAAATGTATTACAGTCAGGACAATTTTTGTCTTCCACGGGTTTATTCCAGACTACAAATTCACAATCAGGATAATTATTACAACCGTAAAATTTCCTTCCCTTTTTACTCTTTCTCTCCACTATCTTGCCCCCACATTGGGGACACTCAACATTTAATTCCTTAACTATTGACTTGGTATTCTTACAATCAGGAAAATCCGGGCAGGCAAGAAATTTGCCAAACCTTCCATGTTTTATCACCATATTTTTGCCGCATTTATCACAGATAACATCCGTTTCCTCTTCTTCTAGCTCTATTTCACTCATTTCCTGTTCGGCCACTTCAACTTTTTCCTTAAAGGACTCGTAAAATTCGTTTAATAGATTTTTCCAGTCTTCACTGCCCTCTTCAACCTGGTCTAGCTTTCTTTCCATTTCAGCCGTAAATTCCACATCTATTACTTCAGAGAAAAATTGCAATAACTGCTTTAATACTATTTCTCCCAGTTCGGTGGGGGCAAAATTTCTTTCTTCTTTCACAACATATCCCTTTGATTGGATTGTCTCAATAATAGGTGCATAAGTGCTGGGCCTACCCACCCCTTCTTGTTCCAATGTTTTTACCAGGCTGGCTTCAGTATATCTCGGCGGAGGTTGTGTAAAGTGCTGCTTAGGTAATAATTCATCTAAAGACAAGCTTTCATTTTCTATCAATGGAGGTAATATTTTATCCTTTTCTTTCTTTTCTTCAGAATATAATACCATAAAACCCATAAATTTCATTTTGTTTCCATTTGCCCTGAAGGTGGCATCTCCAGCCTGGATATCAGCGCTTACGGTGTCCATGATTGCAGGACTCATTTGACTGGCAACAAAGCGTTCCCAAATCAACTTGTAAAGCTTGTATTGATCATCATCCAATTCACTTTTGATATAGTCCGGGGTAAGCTTGGGTCTGGTTGGCCTGATGGCTTCATGGGCATCCTGAGCTTTTTTATTGCTTTTATATTCCCTTATCTTACCAGGAAAATATTCCTTCCCATATTCATCGATTATAAGTTCTTTAGCCTCCATCAGGGCAGATTGACTAACCCTGGTTGAATCTGTCCTTAGATAAGTTATTAGACCTACTAACCCTTCTTTCTTTATATTCACACCTTCATAGAGTTGTTGAGCTACTCTCATGGTTCTCCTGGCAGAAAAGTTCAACTTCTTATAGGCTTCCTGCTGCAAAGTACTTGTAATAAAGGGTGGAGAAGGATTCTTCTTTCTCTCCTTTTCCACTACTTTTTCGACCCTATAGTCCTTGCCTTCTAAGTGAGATAGAATCTCATCCATTTTTTCTTTATTTGGGATCTCAACCTTTTCGCCTTGGAGCTTTTGTAGTTTTGCCTCAAAGCTGCTGCCCTCTTTGTTTAAATTTGCAATCAAGGACCAGTATTCTACAGGTTCAAAATTTCTAATCTCTTCTTCTCTTTCACAGATCATTTTAAGAGCAACAGACTGAACTCGCCCTGCGCTAAGCCCTTTTCTAACCTTCTTCCACAAAATCGGACTTATTTTGTATCCCACAAGTCTATCCAATATTCTTCTGGCCTGTTGGGCATTAACAAGTTTAAAATCTATTTCTCTGGGAGATTCAAAAGCTTCCTTAACGGCCTCTTTTGTGATCTCGTTAAATTCCACTCTACATTTTTTGTTTTCATCTACCTGCAAAGCCCTGCTTAAATGCCAACTAATAGCTTCTCCTTCTCTATCCGGGTCTGCGGCCAGGTATACGTTCTCAACTTTTTTTGCTTCTTTTTTTAGCTCAGCCAAAACATCTCCTTTGCCGCGAATGGTGATGTATTTGGGTTTAAATCCTTCTTCGATGGATATACCCATCTGGCTTTTAGGCAAGTCTATAACGTGACCCATGGATGCTTTAACCTTGTACTTTTGGCCCAGGTACTTTGAAATGGTTTTAGCCTTTGCTGGGGACTCAACGATTACTAAATTTTTAACCTGCTTCTTCTTTTTTGTAGATTTCTTTTTGCTACTTTTCTTTTTGGTGCCTTCTGCCTTTTCAGTCAAACAAGTCACCTCCGACTGGCGAGTAATTCCTGGTCTAATATATATTTACATGTATTAACATTTTCGCTGTAAGTGGTATATTTAAAAATATATTTCTATATTTAAAAGTAGATAGCTTAGTACGAAAATACACTTTAATTTTACTGCTGCAGTATATTCCGATACTAAAAAGTTTTTATTAATACATCTACGAATGGGGTACACGAAGTTTAATCGTAAATACTTGTGTTTTATTATTGATAGATT
>CAZCIZ010000050.1:0-19456 GCA_964498995.1 uncultured Clostridia bacterium
GGGATTAGATGTAATAGGCATGGTTAAGCCATTAAAGCAAAAGTACCTTTACAACGATCAGTATTTAACTTTAAAAGAGCTGTATTCTAAATTGCCTAAAACTCCTAGATCCCAGGTTATAAGCTCAGTTACCGTTGAAACTAGTTGTGGATTACCAGTCAAGATAGTATTTGTGAAAAACAGGGATAATAAAAGAGAATGGCTAGCTATCTTAAGCACTGATTTAAGTCTAGATGACAATGAAATAATCCGTATTTACGGCAATCGCTGGGACATCGAGGTGTTTTTCAAATTTTCAAAGTCATTTTTAAAGCTAAGCAAAGAATTTCAGGGCCGTTCTTTTGATATGATTGTTGGTCATACTACCATAGTTTTTGCCAGATATTTGATTTTAGAATGGGAGCACCGACATAACAGTGATGATCGTTCCTTTGGTGGTTTATTTTACTTGTACTGTGAAGAAGTTAGCGATATGGATTTTAAGACAGCGTTGCAACAACTTATGGATTTTGTGTTAAATATTGTTAATCAGATGGCTGCAGAAAAAGAATCTGCGATAAAGAGTCAACTCCAGGAGTTAATCAGCGGCTTTCCCAGTTATATCAGGAATTTATTTGCTGATTTAAGGTGCGAAAGTTGAGTTTAATAAAAGACCTCTAGCAGCGTGAATCCCAATAAACACAACAGTAATTTATACCAAAGTCTTATCGGTATTTTATTTTATCCAGGGCAATAGCTACTACACCCCAGGTGTTTACCCAGGGGCTAGAGACACATTAGATCAAACATCCAGATTTCTTACATCCTTAGCGTTTGACTGGATAAATTCACGTCTAGGATCAACCTTTTCTCCCATCAAGATAGTGAATATCATGTCAGCTTCCCTTGCATCTTCCAATTTTACCTGCAGTGTAGTCCTTGTTTTTGGATTCATGGTGGTTTCCCAAAGCTGGGTAGGATTCATTTCACCTAATCCCTTGTATCTTTGAAGTGAAATATTTTCCCTTCCATATTCTTCTAAAAAAACATCCAGTTTTTCTTCATTAAATATATAATGCTTTTCCTTTTTCCTTTTTACAAGATATAAAGGAGGTTGGGCTATATAAACATATCCATTTTCTACTAGTGGTTTCATATATCTATAAAAGAAAGTAAGGAGAAGAGTCCTAATATGAGCCCCATCAACGTCAGCATCAGTCATAATGATGACCTTATTGTACCTGGCCTTGGTTATATCGAATTCATCTCCTACTCCGGTTCCAAGGGCTGTAATTATTGCTCTTATCTCATTATTATTCAATATTTTATCTAACCTAGCCTTTTCTACATTTAAAATTTTACCCCTCAAGGGTAAAATAGCTTGAAAATTCCTATCTCTGCCCTGTTTAGCTGAACCTCCTGCAGAATCACCTTCCACTATATAGAGTTCACTCTTAGAAGGGTCTTTTTCAATACAATCGGCAAGTTTCCCCGGTAGGGCAGTAACTTCCAAAGCATTTTTTCTCCTGGTTAATTCTCTGGCCTTTTTAGCAGCTTCCCTGGCTCTAGAAGCATTGATGGCTTTATTGACAATTTTTTTGGATACTTTAGGATTTTCTTCCAAAAAAGCTCCAAGTTCTTCGTGCAGAATTGATTCAACTATCTTTCTTATTTCATTATTGCCCAGCTTTGTTTTTGTCTGTCCTTCAAATTGAGGATCTGGTATCTTTACACTTATCAAGGCTGTTAGCCCTTCCCTGATATCTTCACCGTTAAATTTTTCTCCATCCTTAAGATAACCGTGCTTTTTAGCATATTCATTAATTGTCCGGGTAAGTGCAATCTTAAACCCTGCTTCATGAGTACCTCCTTCCTGTGTATTGATGTTGTTTGCATATGAAAGTACATTCTCCGTGTAACCAGTACTGTATTGGAGGGAAATCTCAACCACACAATCGTCTTTTTTCTTTTCTATAAAAACTGGGGAGTCATGCAAAACTTCCTTATCTTTATTTAAATAAGACACAAAAGATTTAATCCCACCATCATATTTATAAGTTTCTGTTTTATTCTCTTTATTTCTATTATCTATAAAGTGGATAGTAACACCTTTATTCAAAAAAGCCAGTTCTTGGAGTCTATTTTGAAGCACATTATAATCATACTCTATTTCATCGAAGATCTCATCATCGGGAAAAAATTTGATAAAGGTCCCTGTTCCCTCGGTCTCTTCTTGTCTTATGAGCTCAGTAACAGGCTTGCCTCGTTCATACTTTTGATAATACTTATATCCATTTCTTGATACTTCCACTTCCAGGATTTTAGAAAGGGCATTTACAACGGACAACCCAACGCCGTGGAGACCACCGGAAACTTTATAACCTTCTCCATCGAATTTTCCACCTGCATGTAATACCGTCATAACCACCTCTAAAGTAGGTTTCTTTTTCTTTGGATGCTCTTTAACCGGTATTCCTCGGCCGTTATCCTCTACCCATACTATACCTCCTGGTTCTAAACCCACTTTTATTTCATCACAATAATAGGCCATAGACTCATCAATACTATTGTCAACAACCTCAAAAACCAAATGATGAAGTCCTCTAGACCCTGTAGATCCAATATACATTCCAGGTCTTTTTCTAACCGCTTCTAAACCTTCTAACACCTGGATTTGCTTCTCATCATAACTTGTATCTACATCTCCTATTTTCCTCTCATTTGCCATTTAAACTTCCCCCATCTGAATTCTTCTCAATAATTTACTCGATAATGTTTATCTCAGCTTTGATCAACTTCTACTTCACTCTCAACTTCGTGATAAATGTTATCCAATCTTTTTCTTAAAGTTGCAGAGGAAATAGATGAAAAATACACATTTTCACTGGTTAGAACAAAAGACTTTTCTTCATCACTTTTTTCTTTTACAAATCCTTCTTCACTAGCAATTTGTAAAAATTCTTTTGTACTATTATTTTCCCTTATTTTGATATCAAAAATTCCTACAATATCCTTCAATGGTATCACAATATCCTCACCGATGTGGAGAAACAAAAACATCACTCCTCCTTGATTAAAAAGTTTTTATACATATTTTTATTGAATGACTTAACCCAATTTAACCAAGTTTTATAGTCTATCTCTTCAGGTTTTTTCCCCGAAGCTATCAAAACGTATTTGTTTAAGCTATTTTTAAGCCATCTCAAGTCTTTATCCTTGCCTGTATTCAGATAAGCAAAATAAGCTCTATAAACTCCATCTACTGTAATATCCTTAAGCCTCTTTTTAGCCCTATTATATTCAAGAGCTGTTAAACCCTTATAATATTTTCCTAACTCTTCTTTACTTAACCAGGGTACATCTGCCAACATATTCATTATACTTTCCATTCGTCTTTTTGTAAAATAATCATAACATATTGCGCAAATTCCGGATTTCACATGTCCCTCCGGTAAAACCTGCCTTTTGCAATTATTACAGCGGACATAACCAAGTTCCTTACGTTTTTTCTTTAGTTTCAAGTCCTTCTCCATCAAAGCTTTTAGCTTTAACTTAAGCTCTTCATCTTCAATTTCCCTAGAAATTTCCGAATTAAATTTATTATTAATCCATTGATATTCGTCTTCATTCAATTCCATAGAACTCAAAGACTTTTTTTCTCTACTACTAGCTTTTTCATTAGAACCAATTTCGGAGAAATTACCTGGAACACATTTAATATCATGGCAGATATTTTGATTAAAACTTTCATTTACCTTAGCCAAAATCTCCTTCCTTCTAAAAGTTAACTCCTGAATCCATACTGGAGAAGGACACATCAAAAATATTATACCATTTTTTATAGCCTTGGGACGACTGATATCGGCTAACTTTTTTCCAACAATAATTTCCCAGTTATTTATCAAATACTGTTCTTTCAATTTATCTTTGATGCCAAGCTGATTAATTTTTATATTTAAAACATCCTTCATTTGTTTCATTCAGGGTACACCTCACCACTTTTAACCCTAAAAATTTGAGCAGAATTTAAGATATCATTCAAAAAATCGTCTTTTTTAGTTCCCGTTATAAAAGTCTGCACCTTACTTTTAGATATTTCTAACAAATGTTTCCTTCTCTTAACATCTAGCTCACTCAACACGTCATCAAGCAATAATACAGGGTACTCACCTATTTCCGATTTTATCAATTCCAGCTCGGCTATTTTTAAAGCAAGGATTATAGTTCTAATTTGACCTTGAGAAGCATATTTTCTAGCATCCTTCTTATTGACAAAAAATAAAAGATCATCCCTATGGGGTCCCAGATTAGTTGATTTTTTTAGCAAATCTTCTTTAATCTGTTCTCGATTCTGAAGTTTATCTAGGTAATCAACTTTAGATAATTCTACTTTTTCTCTATCACCATGATAAATATCCTTTTTTTCCAAGTTAGAATAATAACTTAATTCTAAAACATCTTTATTATCGGAGATTTTCCTAGAATTTAACTTAGATAGAATACCCAGCTTATGAACTATTTCCTTTCTACGGGCAAGGATCTTTAGCCCATGCAAAGCCAATTGGTCATCCCAAATATACAGCTGATCTCTAAAATATTCGCTATTGTTATTACTACTAGATAAATAACCTTTTTCCTTTAAAAATTTATTTCTTTGTCTCAAGGTCTTATTATACTGTTCCAAGTGATATGCGTATTTATTATCAGTCTGGGAGATTTCTAAATTCAAATATCTTCTTCTATCTCCTGGAGAACCTTTAACCAACATCAAGTCTTCAGGACTAAACATAACAGCATTTAAACCTATCTTACTGAGTTTTAATTCACTTTTTTCTGCCCCGTTTATTTTAACCTTTTTTTTGTTATTTAGGTTATAACCAAGCTCTATTGAAATATCCTTAGATCTTTTGATAATGTCGCTCTTTAAATAAAAAAAATCCCTTTCCCAGTTTATAAGTTCTTTTGTATTTCTCGTCCTATGGGAAGTACCTGTAGCCAGGTAATAAATTGATTCTAGTAAATTAGTCTTACCTTCAGCATTATTACCGAAAAAAAGATTAATCGGTTTATTAAAGGACAAGTTCAAATCAATACAGTTGCGAAAATTTTTGATGGTCAAACTTTTAACATGCAATATAACCCACTCCAAAAGGCTCTATAAAAGGCTCTATCTCGATGAATAAATGAATATTGTTTATAATCAATTGATTATTTTGTACTTTATTCTTTCCTCTCCATCAATGGTCACAACATCTCCGGGATATAGTTTTTTACCCCTTTGAGTACATTTGTGCTTTTGGGTATTAACATAAACATCAAAATCATTCAAAAAAGTTTTTACCTCTCCTCCAGACCCCACTATGTTTACCAACTTCAATAACTGCCCAATTGTTATATATTCATCTTTAATTTGAACCTCTTCTATAATATTAACAACTCCTTTAGAATTTCCCCGTACTATCCTATACAATTACAATGATCGCACGGGTAAAATTAAATGAAGATATGGTATTTCTTCCTCGGTTTTTATTATTATCGGGCTATAAGCTCCAGAAAACTCCAAGTTAACTTTATCTTCTTTTAACACCTTCAATACATCACTCATGAACTTAGCATTTAGAGAAATAATGATATTATCTCCCTCTTTATCTATGTTTAATTCTTCTTCTAATTTTCCTGTCTGAGGTGAATTTGAAGTAACCATCATTTTATCTTCTTCGATATTAAACTTAATAATATTATTGGACCCTTCACTTGCAAGAAGAGAAGCCCTTTCTATAGTATCTAAGAATGTACTTCTATCAACAGAAGTAAATGTTAAATAATTTTTAGGTATCACCTGTTCTAAATTTGGATACTTTTCATCTATCAATTTGCTAAACAATTTTATATTTTCCGTCTCACATATGATGTACTCATTACTTATGAACAGCTTGATATGGTTATCATCATCCTGAAGTATCCTAGATATTTGAGTTAGAGCCTTAAAAGGAATAATATATTCACCCTCTATGCCATTATCATTTATTATTCTACCCTTTTTCCATGCAAGCCTAAAACTGTCGGTTGCTATCATATCTAATTTATCATTTTCAAATCTCATCAGTATACCAGTAAAAGCTGGCTTTGTCTCATCTTTACTTACCGTAAAATTAGTCTGGTTTATCATTTCTTTGAGAATATTTCTGGGGATTGAAAATGACTTATCACTACTTATTTCAGGAATTTGTGGAAACTCATCGGCATCTAAACCCTTTATTTCAAAATTTGCTTTGCCACTTTTTATGTACACAGAAAAGTTATCATTATCAATACACAAGATGACATTTTCTTCAGGTAATTTCCTGACAATATCCAGAAATTTTGAAGGTAAAGCTATTGCCAAATTTTCATTTTTTTCATATTCATCTGTGTCTTTATCTCCATATTCTTCTGATTTTGAAGTTTCGGGTTCTGTATTAACACTTAATCTATATTCTATTCCCATTTCCAAATCATAAGTATTTATTATCATCTCTTGAGAATCCAAATCAATATTTATCAAAAATCCTTCTAAGTGAGGAATTGTGCTCTTTGTAGTAGTACCTCTTTCTGTGGTCACTAATCCTTCAAGTAAATTTGTTTTATTGCAATATACCTTCATAATTTCCACTCCTTTTCATAATAATAATAGTGAAATATATGGTAATACTTCAATATTTTAAAATTGGGTAATATTTGAAGTGTGTTTTAGTTTCTTTATTACCTATTTTATAATTATATATATAAAAAATCATAAAAGCAGTAGTAAAGGGTGTGAATTTGTTTATAACTCACCAAAATCGGCGTTTATAGTAGTACAAGGATGTGGATAAAATGTTTATCAGAACTATTTATTTATCCACATATCAAGTTGGAAAAATATTAAAGTTTACTTATCCAAAATTTAAACACATAATACTAACATAATACTAACATCTTAATAAGAGAAAACTCCACAACTTTTCATATTATTCTTCTCTTTGTAGTAAATCTTTAATTTCTTTAATCATATTATCTAATCTGTTGTCCTTCTCTATATCTCTGGATATCTTGTCATGGGCATGCATGACAGTTGTATGATCTCTTCCTCCAAAGTCCTCACCTATTTTAGGAAGAGAATTTTCTGTTAATTCCCTGGAAAGATACATTGCAATTTGTCTTGGAAAAGCAACTGTACGGGTTCTCTTTTTAGCTTTAAGGTCGTCTACTTTTAAGCCAAAATAATATGAGACGGTTTTCTGAATATTTTCTACGGTTATTTGCTTGGGTTTTTGCTTGTCGGGGACTATGTCCTTTAAAGCTTCTTTTGCAGTTTCGTTAGTTATCTTCTTATTGGCCAATGAAGAATAAGCTATAACCCTGATCAGTCCTCCTTCTAGTTCCCTGATGTTAGTATCTATTTGTTTGGCTATGTAAAGGATTACATCATTGGGAAGTTCTAGTTTTTCTAGATGTGCTTTTTTTCTTAAAATAGCAATCCTTGTTTCTAAATCAGGAGCTTGGATGTCAGTTATCAGTCCCCACTCAAACCTAGATCTCAATCTATCTTCTAAGGTAGGAATTTCCTTTGGAGGCCTATCACTTGAAATTATTATCTGTTTATTGTTTTCGTGAAGAGAGTTAAAAGTGTGGAAAAATTCTTCTTGAGTTTGCTCCTTACCGGCTAGAAATTGAATATCATCTACTAAAAGAATATCGATATTTCTGTACTTACTTCTAAATTGGGTTGTCTTGTTATCTCTAATTGCATTGATAAATTCATTTGTGAATTTTTCGGAAGAAATATAAACAACCCTTAATTCGGGTAAATGTTCTAAAACATAGTGACCAATTGCATGCATTAAATGGGTTTTTCCAAGTCCTACTCCACCGTATATGAATAAAGGATTATAAGCTTTAGCGGGAGCTTCCGCTACAGCTAAAGAAGCAGCATGGGCAAATCTGTTGGCATTTCCTATAACAAAACTGTCAAAAGTATACTTTGGATTAAGCCAGGTTTGATGTTGTTCTAGAGTTTTTGATTTACTATTATCTTCCTTTTCCTTAATTTCTTTTATTTCTTCTTCTTCTGTTTCAACTTCTTCGCCTGGTAAGACAAATTTAACTTTTAAGTCTTTGTTTGTTATTTTTTTTAAAGATTCCTTGATTGAGTCAATATATCTATTTTCTAACCAGTCTTTGGTAAAATCATTTGGTGCATTTATAGTGATGGTATTTTCATCTATTTTAACCGGTTCTGTAGGTTTTAACCAGGTTTCAAAACTAGGTTCTCTTAATTTGCCTTTCATATCTTCTAATGTTTTTTCCCAAATTTCTTCTTTATTCATAAATAAACCTCCTGAATGGATTAGACAAAAAAAAGAGGATTGCTAACATAATATCCACATTGAACGCGAAAAATTAAGATAAATTAACATGGATTTAACAAGTAGTACACAAAGTTATTAACATACTGTGGACAATTTTGGGGATAACTTGGGCTTGTGTAGTAAATAATAACAGAATGTAAATTATTAAGCAATATATTAAAAAAAGATATCCACAGAAATAAAACGATTATCCACAGAAATTTAATTTTTCCTTTTCTTGACCGGTATATATATATAGGCTATAATTGTTTTAGCATTATGTCTGTAATAATTTTCATAGATAACGGAGGTGTAATACATTGAAGCGGACATACCAGCCAAAGGTGAAAAAAAGAAAAAGAGTTCACGGTTTTAGAAAAAGGATGAAGACAAGTTCTGGAAGAAAGATATTGAGTAACAGGAGAAAAAAAGGAAGAAAAAAGTTGACCGTTGTGTAATTAATAATCACTGACTTATAGTTAGTAAAATACTGATTAATAATATTGACAGCAATAAGGCCGCCTTACTGTGGCCTTTTACCTGTTTATTTCCATTTATAAACAAACTTTTACATTTACTACTATTGATTACAATAGGCGAAATCATTGAAGGGAAATAAGTGAAGCCGATGAAAAGCTCAAAACATATAATAACATTTAGGAACAAAAAACAATTTAATCGTGTTTTTGAATTCGGAAAATCCTATGTTTCAAAAAACCTAGTTCTCTATGCCTTACCCAATGATTTAGATTACAATAGACTCGGGTTCATAATCAGTAAAAAAGTTGGAAATAGTGTCACCAGGAACAGGTTAAGAAGAATTTTAAAAGAAGTATATAGAAATAAGAAAGAAAGCATAAAAGATGGCTTTGATATGATTTTTATAGTAAGGCATAGAGCTTCAAATCTTGATTACAGGACTGCCGAGGGTGAATTTGTCAAACTTTTAAAAAAAGCAAAAATAATTCATAAAGGGAATTAACAATAAAGACTTAAAATTTATCTCTATATACTGCAGCAGTGAAATAAATCATTTGTTTTCATTACTGGTCGTATTGTAAAAATCTAAAACATGAAAATTAAGTATATTATGGGGTATATTGAGATTGAAGGTAATTTGAATTAAGTTGGGTATTAGGGGGAAGTTTTTATGATAAAGTTTTTTTTAATTTTACTTATAAAGTTATATAAATACTGGATTTCTCCTCTAGTACCAAATGCATGTAGGTTTTATCCCTCTTGTTCGACTTATGCTATCCAAGCGATAGAAAAGTATGGACTTATAAAAGGAGGTTATATTTCTTGTAGTAGGATATTAAAGTGCAATCCCCTTTTTCCTGGGGGATATGATCCTATAGATTAGTAAAAGGAGGCAAAATATGTTTGAGTGGTTCCAGGGCATAATAGATTTTTTCGCATTAATCCTTGCATACTTATACGAATTTACCGGCAATTATGGATTGGCAATTATTATTTTGACCATTATTGTAAGGTTGTTGACATTTCCATTGATGGCAAAACAAATGAAATCAACCAGTAAAATGCAGAGCTTACAACCGGAATTGAAAAAATTACAAGAAAAATATAAAGATGATAAAGAAACATTAAACAAAAAAACCATGGAATTATGGCAAAAACACAATGTAAATCCCATGGCAGGCTGTTTACCTTTAATAGTTCAAATGCCGGTCTTATTAGCTATTTTTAGAACTTTACACCAGGATAGGATGGCTGATTTTGTAGAAGGGTATGATCCATATCTTTTTCAAAGCTTTGAATTTTTGAATTTGAATGTGGCAGATCCTTTGTATATTCTACCTGTTTTGGCTGGCGCTACAACTTGGCTTCATCAAAAGTTTACCATGGGAGCAAAATCAACATCTTCCTCATCTCCAATGGCTTCAATGATGTATATTATGCCCTTGATGCTGGTCTTCATCAGTGCAACATTACCAGCCGGACTACCTTTGTATTTTGTCATTGGTAATATTTTTTCCATGTTAATGCACCTTGTTATGAATAAATTCTTTAGTGGAGAAGAGGAGGTAGAGGGGGTAAAACAAAAATGAATGTTGCACAAGGTACTGGTAAAACTAAGGAAGAAGCCATCGAGGATGGTTTGAAAAAATTAGGAGCAACTCGTGAAAATGTGGAGATAAAAGTGATAAGTGAAGCAAAGAGCGGCTTTTTAGGGATGATTGGATCTAAACCTGCGGTAGTGGAAGTGATTAAAAAGCCGGATCCCGATGTAGTGGCAAGGGAATTTTTGTTTGAAATGTTTACTAAAATGGATCTTCCTGTTGAGATCGAATTGTTGGAGAAAGAAAATAATTCTATTTATTTTGAATTAAAGGGTGACAATATCGGGATTTTGATAGGTAAAAGAGGTCAAACCCTGGATAGTATTCAATACCTGACAAATATCTATGTAAAAAGGATGTGTGGAAATGATGTTCAGGTTGTATTAGATGCAGCTAGTTACCGGGAAAAGAGAAAGAAAACCCTAGAACAATTGGCAGAAAACTTGGCAAAAAAGGCCGTATCCAAAAATAAGAAGATAAAACTTGAGCCAATGAATAGATACGAAAGAAAGATTATTCATACTGAGTTACAAAGGCATCCAGATATTAAGACGTATAGTGAAGGTGACGAACCTTATAGAAAAGTAGTTATAGATACCAAGAAGAAGAAAAAGAATTAACCGCCTGAATTATAGGCGGTTATTTATGAGTTAATAAATAACCGCCTATAATATCAAAAATTGCTGATAAAGAGGTGTTTTCTTTGGCTGAAGAGACCATTGCTGCCCTTGCTACCCCCCCTGGTGAGGGAGGAATCGGGATCATCAGGATCAGTGGAAGTAATAGCTTTGAAGTAGCGAAGAAAATATTTAGAAGCAGGAAAGTTAATTTTGATGAGATTAAAAGCAGGTATCTATATCATGGGCACATAATTGACCCTTTTGAAGAAAAAATAATAGATGAAGTTTTATTGACTTGTATGAAAGCACCTCATACCTATACGAGGGAAGATGTTGTTGAAATAAATTGTCATGGGGGAATTATTCCTATAAAAGAAACCTTGGAGGTTATTTATAGCCATGGAGTAAGACCTGCTGAACCTGGAGAATTTACTAAAAGGGCTTTTCTAAATGGAAGGCTGGATTTGACTCAAGCAGAAGGTGTTATTGACCTGATAACTTCTAAAACAGATATGTTAAAAGATGTTGCATTAGATCAAGTGCAGGGTAAACTTAAAGGAAAGGTTGAATACATCAAGGAAAATCTCATGACGATAATGGCTAATTTGGAGGCAAAAATAGATTTTCCAGAAGAAGATATTGAGGTCTTAGATAATGAAGAGTTAGCAAAAATCGCAGCTTATGTTTTAGATGATGTGAAAGAATTGATTGCTAGTTATGATAAAGGAAAGATTATCAGGGAAGGAATCAAGACTGTAATTGTTGGAAAACCAAACGTCGGCAAATCCTCATTGTTGAATAAACTTTTAGGTGAAAATAGGGCAATTGTAACAGACATACCTGGAACAACAAGGGACACCATTGAAGAAGCAATAAATCTCGACGGGATTCCTCTAAATATTATAGATACAGCTGGTATAAGAAAAGCAAAGGATGAAGTAGAAAAAATAGGTGTAGATAGAACAAGGGAATTGATGGAGCAGGCAGAGTTAATACTTGTGATCATAGATAGCTCAGAACCTCTTTCAACGGAGGATATTGAAACATTGGAAATGTGTAAAAATAAGACAAGTATAGTTTTGCTAAATAAATCTGATTTAGAACAAAACGTTAACGAAGATGATATTAACAAGCTTATAGAATCTAAGAATGTTCTTAGTATTTCAGCTCTTAAATCAGAAGGGATTGATGAACTAAAAAGGTTGATCAATAATTTGGTATTTGAAGGTATAGCATACCAAGAAGATAGTTTAATAATAACTAATACAAGGCAATATAGTTCATTAAAAACTGCTGAACAAGATATAGAGAAAGCATATGATGCTTTAATTAATTTCTTAAGCGAAGATTTAATCAGCATAGATATAAAAAACGCCTTAGAATCTATTGATGAAATGACAGGAGACAATATATCAGAAAATGTGATTGATGAAATTTTCAGCAGATTTTGTATTGGTAAATAAACTTCAAAGTTTTTGCTTTAGTGCTAGAGTTAAATAGTTAACAAAAAGATTATTGTAGAGATTATTATAGAGTAAAAGGATGATAGGGATGAATTTTGAGGCGGGGAAGTTTGATTTGCTTGTAATCGGAGCTGGACATGCAGGTTGTGAAGCAGGGCTTGCGGGAGCTAGGATAGGACTTGATACATTGGTAATAACATTGAACCTTGATCAGATAGCATTGATGCCCTGTAATCCAGCAGTTGGGGGTCCGGCAAAGGGACATATAGTTAAAGAAGTCGATGCTTTGGGAGGAGAGATGGGTAGAAATATTGATCAAACGGGAATTCAGTTCAGAATGCTGAATACAAGAAAAGGTCCTGCTGTTCATGCCCTTAGAGCCCAAGCGGATAAAAACAGGTATCAAGCGAGAATGCGTTGGATACTTGAATCAGAAGAAAATTTGACCTTAAAGCAAGCGACAGTTGAAAGACTTATTGTTGAAGATAATGTGATCAAAGGAGTAGTTACGGACAGCGGGGCAGTTTACTACGCCTTTGCTGTTATAATTACCACTGGAACTTACTTAAAGGGGAAGGTATTTTTAGGTGATATAAGCTATGAAAGTGGTCCCAATGGTCAACTTCCAGCACAAAATTTATCCAAGAGTTTAGACGAAAATGGAGTTAGCTTAAAAAGATTTAAAACGGGAACTCCACCGAGAGTTTCAGGAAAAAGCCTTGATTTTTCTAAGATGATACGTCAGCCAGGTGATGAAAATAACGATTATTTTTCTTTTAATACAGATACAGTGAATCTTGATGAGCAATACCCTTGTTGGTTAACTTATACTAACGAAAATACTCATGAAATTATCTATGGGAATCTCCATAGATCACCATTAAAATTTGGAGAAATCAAAGGGATAGGGCCCAGGTATTGTCCTTCAATTGAAGATAAAGTAGAGCGCTTTTCAGATAAGCCCAAACATCAGGTTTTTTTGGAACCCGAAGGAATAGAGACAGATGAATATTATGTCCAGGGGATGTCTACAAGTTTGCCTGAAGATGTCCAAATGGAAATGCTTAAAACAATTCCCGGGTTAGAAAATGTAAAAATAATGCGGCCAGGATACGCAATAGAATATGATTGTATAGATCCGACTCAGCTAAATATTACCCTAGAACATAAAGAAATTGAGGGTTTATATTTTGCTGGTCAAATAAATGGTACCAGTGGCTATGAAGAAGCTGCTGGTCAAGGTATTTTGGCAGGTATAAATGCATCACAAAAGATAAAAGGAGAAGATGAACTAATAATCAAGCGAAGTGAAGGCTATATAGGGGTATTAATAGATGATCTTGTGCTCAAGGGGACAGATGAACCTTATAGAATGTTAACCTCAAGAGCAGAATACAGGCTGATGTTGAGACAGGACAATGCCCAGTATAGATTGATAGATAAGGGATATAAAGTAGGGTTGGTAGATGAGGATAAATATCAAAGATTCAATAAATTTAAATTACAAGTAGAAAATGAAAAAGAAAGGTTAAAGTGCACCAAAGTTAAGCCTGATGAAAGAATTAATAAAATATTAGAGAAATATGGGAGTTCGAAATTACGCGAACCATTGAGTATGGCTGATTTGATCAAGAGGCCAGAACTAGACTATGATCGGGTAATAGAGTTAGATGAAAATGAAGTTGAAATAAGCAAGGATGTAAAATCAGCGGTGGAGATACATTTAAAGTATGAAGGATATATTGCCAAACAAAAGGAGCAGATAGAGCGGTTTGAAAAGCTTGAGAATAAAATACTACCTAAAACCCTTAATTACAGTGAAATAAAAGGGCTTTCTATAGAAGGAAGGGAAAAACTAAACAAATTTAAACCTTCTTCTATTGGTCAAGCAAGCAGAATATCCGGAGTTGATCCTTCAGATATATCTGTGCTTTTGGTATATTTAAAACAAAAAGGGAACAAAAAGCATCAGGAAAATAAAGGGGATTAAAAGGATTTGAAAGACGGAGAAAAAAAGGTAATTAAATTTATGGAAAACCTAGAATATAAAAGCATAGAAACTAAGTTGGATAGATTATACAGCTTTATAGAAATGATGTTAAGTTGGAATAAAAAGTTTAATCTGACTTCAATAACAGATCAGGATGAGATATTTGTAAAACACATTTTGGATTCTATTGCGGTATGTAATTATATAAATTTTAAAGACAAAGAAGTAATTGATGTTGGAACGGGCGGGGGATTTCCAGGGTTAGCAATTTATATTGTCAATCCCGTTTTTAAGTTGACTTTATTGGATTCAAAAAGGAAAAAATGTAATTTTTTAAAACTGGTAAAACATGAGTTATCATTACAAAATGTATCAGTTGTCAATCAACGTGCTGAAGAAATTGGACAGGATGAATTATACAGAGAGAACTATGACCTGTGTTTGAGCAGGGCTGTTTCAGATATAAGCGTTTTACTGGAATTGAGCCTTCCACTTTTGAAAAATAATGGGCTGTTAATTTCCTGGGAAAGTAATAGAAATCCTGATGGGCCTGAAAATATTTATACTGAGAAAAAACATAACAACATCAATGCCTTAAATATATTAAATGGTGAGTTTTTGAAAAACGAGTATTATGGGAAATGGCTAAGGGAATATATGTTAATTGAAGATTTAGGAGATAGATTCTATTCAATATTTGAAAAAAAGTCAACAACACCTAAAAAATATCCTAGGAAACCAGGTATTCCAACTAAAAGACCTCTTTAAAGTTTTAAATTAATTGTAAATAAATGTAGTAGTATGTAAACATCTGTATAATAATGTAAGAGATTGCGCATAAGCAGGAAATAATTATAAGTAATAGAAAATCTTAAGTACCAGAATCTAAAAAAGGTGGTGCTTAAAATGAAGGATACCTGGTCTACAAAACTTTTTGGTGTCAAAAGCGAGAAAAAGATAAATACGGAAAAAAGTGATGATGTTGTAGATATTCCTTTGAGACTGATTGATAGAAGTCCATATCAGCCTAGAGAGAATATAAATGTAGAAAAAGTTAATGAACTTGCACAGTCTATTAAAACTTATGGCCTACTTCAACCAATAGTTGTGAGAAAGGTAAATGATAGGTATGAGATAGTTGCAGGGGAAAGACGATATTTAGCACTTAAGCGGCTAAATCGGGAAACTATTAAGGCTATTATCAAGGACTATACGGATAGTCAAATGGCTGCATTGGCAATGATTGAAAATTTACAGAGGGAGAATCTAAATATTATTGAAGAGGCAATGGGTTATAAAAAGCTAATTGATGAATTCAATTTGACCCAAGAGGCATTAGCACAGCGTCTTGGTAAAAGTCAGTCAACAATTGCCAACAAAGTAAGGCTGATCAGGTTACCAGAAAATGTTAAGAAAGCCCTGGGGAAGGATATGATTACTGAAAGACATGCACGTTGTTTATTGAAATTAGAAGACCAGGAAAAGCAAAACTTAATTTTAGATGAGATTTTACGGGAAGGACTAAATGTAAAGCAAACTGAAGAAAAAGTAGATATGATGATGAATTTTCAATGTGACAATATTTTTGAAACTGAAATTAACACAGAAAATAAGAAGTCAAATCAAATTAGGCAAGGAATTGTCAAGGATTATAGAATTTTTGTAAATACTATAAATAGAGCTGTATCAGCTATAAAGAATGCTGGTGTTTACCCGGAGGTTAAGGAGGAAAATTATGATGATAGAGTCGAGATTAGGATAACTTTGCAAAAGCATGTGAATTTGCAATAGTAAAGAAAAGTATATCACATATCTATAGTTCCCTATCTACAGAAATGTTTCTTAGTATATGGTAGATCTTTAAATTCAGGCAAAGAAGTTGCCTGAATTTATTATTTATACGTTTTATATTTTCTGTTTTTATTTTATAATTGTAATAAGAGACTGATGAGCTTATAAAGAAGATAGGGAGTGTTAATGGTGAGCAAGATTTTTTCAATAACCAATCAAAAAGGAGGAGTTGGTAAAACAACTACAGCAGTAAATCTAAGTGCATGCCTAGCGAAGAAAGGTTATAAAGTTTTACTTGTGGATATTGACCCTCAAGGAAATTCAACTAGTGGGGTCGGAGTAGCAAAGGATAATCTTGAATACACGATTTATGATGCGCTGATAAATGAAGTTTCAGTTAAGGATGTAATAATTGATACTGAAATTGACAACTTACAACTCGTACCTGCTAACATTGAATTAGCTGGTGCCGAGATCGAGCTGGTGCCGACTTTAAGTCGCGAGGTAAAATTTCGCGATGTTATAGGGGAGGTCAATGATGAATATGATTACATAATTGTTGATTGCCCACCTTCATTGGGATTACTGACTATTAATGCATTAACCGCATCAAATTCTGTAATTATTCCAATTCAATGTGAATATTACGCTTTAGAGGGGTTGACACAGCTTTTAAATACGTTAAAGCTAGTACAGCAGCATTTAAATACTGGACTAGAGATAGAAGGAGTTTTGCTTACAATGTATGATTCTAGAACTAACTTGAGTTCTCAGGTAGTAGATGAAGTCAGAAAGTACTTCAAAGAAAAAGTATATGATGTGGTAATACCACGTAATGTACGATTGAGTGAAGCCCCTAGTTATGGAAAACCTGTAATAGTATATGACGAAAAGTCTAAGGGTGCAAGGGTATATAATGAGCTCAGCGAGGAGGTTTTGAAAAATGGATAAAAAGGGCCTTGGAAAAGGGTTGGATGCCCTAATACCTGAGCTGGGGGATAAGGAAAAAAAGGATATAAACGAAGTAGATATGGATAGTATACGCGCTAATCCTAATCAGCCTAGAAAAAATATTACAGGGGCACAGCTTGATGAGCTTGCTGAATCAATAAAAGAACATGGTGTGATACAGCCACTTATAGTTAGGCCAATAGGAGACTATTATGAGATTATAGCTGGTGAGAGAAGGTACAAAGCGGCCAAAAAGGCTGGACTCAAAAAGGTACCTGTAGTATTTAGAGAGTTATCAGACATACAAGTGATGCAGGTAGCTCTATTGGAAAACATTCAGCGTGAAGACCTGAACGCAATGGATAAATCCTTTGCTTTAAACAAACTCATCAGTGAACATGGGATGACACAGGAAGAGATAGCCAAAAGTTTGGGCAAGAGCAGATCTGCAATAGCTAACATATTGAGGTTAATTAAACTAGAAGATAAGGTTCAGGAAATGGTGCAAAGAGGGGATTTGAATGATGGACATGCCAGGGTATGTTTAGGATTAGAAGGCGATGAACAGGTGAGAGTTGCTGAAAAAATTGCTAATGAGGGCTTATCGGTACGGAATGCTGAAGAATTTGTGAAGGGAGTAAAAAGGAATCAAGAAAGTGGTAATAATAAATACAATACTGGAAATAATACTAAAAAGAATAGGGCAAAAGATGAATTAAATGCTCAATATAAGAATTTACAAGACAAGCTTGAAAAGAAGCTAGGGACCAAGGTCAGAATATCAAAAGGTAAGAAAAAAGGAAAAATTGAAATAGAATTTATCAACGATGATGACCTAGATACAATATTGGAAGAGTTTATGGGAAGATAATTATTGAAGTGCCCAATTGTTTCACGTGAAACAATTGGGCACAAATCAAACATACAACTAAACAATGTTTCACGTGAAACACCCATGGAAAATAGATGAAAGGAGAAAAAAATGATTTACCTAGATAATGCAGCAACTAGTTGGCCAAAACCAGCTAAAGTATATGAATCTATGGACAGGTTCATGAGAAAGATAGGGGCAAACCCTGGCAGAGGAGGGCATAGTTTTTCAGTTGAATCTGGGAGGCTGGTCCTAAGAACTCGAGAAAAACTATCAAAACTGATCAATGCTTATGATTCACGACAGGTTATATTCACTTTAAATGCTACCGATTCACTGAACATGACGATAAAAGGCTTAGTTAAAGATGGGGATCACGTGGTAACGACAAAAATGGAACATAATTCCATGATTAGACCTATAAATAGGTTGGCGCAAAATGGAATAGAAGTAGATGTGTTAGAATGCGACGAGACTGGTGTTTTGGATTTAGATGAGTTGAAAGGGAAATTGAGGCCTAACACTAGGCTTGTTGCAGTAAATCATGCGTCAAATGTATTGGGGACAATTCAACCTTTAGATGAAATTGGAAAAATTGTTAAAGATCATGATTATTCAAAGCTTCTTGTGGATGCAGCCCAGACGATAGGTATAATTCCTATTGATGTGGTTGATTCAGAGATAGATTTCTTAGCTTTTCCAGGTCATAAAGGTTTAATGGGCCCCCAGGGTACAGGAGGACTGTATATTAGACCAGGAGAAATATTAAACTTTTGGAGAGAAGGTGGTACGGGAAGTAAATCCGAGTCAATTTTACACCCTGAAGAGTTGCCTGACAGACTCGAGAGTGGAACCCCTAATACTCCTGGGATAGCTGGCTTAGAAGCAGGCTTGGAGTACTTAATGGACAAAGGAATAGAAAATATACTTAATAAAAAGCAAAAATTAACAGAGGAATTGATTGAAGGACTTCTAAGAATTGATCATGTACAAGTTTATGGACCGTTAGATAGCAAAAAAATATCCCCGGTGGTATCGTTTAACATTGGGGGAGAAAATTCACAAGAGATAAGCTTTATTCTTGATCAAGCTTTTGGTGTAGCTTCTAGAGGGGGGCTGCACTGTGCGCCGATGGTACACGAAAACCTCGGGACCCTTGATCAGGGAGCAGTCAGGTTTAGCATTGGTGACTTTAATAATCAAGAAGAAATTGAAACAGCAATATCAGCGGTTAAAAAAATCGCTGAAGAAAAGGACTAGTGTTTGAATAAGTCGCACATGTAAGCTTAGTAAGAAAATAAACTTTAATTTTACCGCAGTAGTATATTCCGATATTTAAAA